>JBBAAT010000181.1:0-5825 GCA_041658145.1 Bacteroidales bacterium
TTGTTTCTTCCCTGAAATAAATTTCAATGAATGGAAACTCATGAGCCGTGAAGAATGCAATGATAACGAAAAAAATGATTTTTCCTATTCATACCTTATTTTTGAAAAACTACAAACAACATAAATAATAATTTAGAAACCAAACAAAAAGGAGCGCATTATGGGTATTAAGAATCGTCTTATATTGATGAATTTTTTGCAGTTTTTTATCTGGGGATCGTGGCTTCTTACTATTGGTAAATACTGGTTTGATAATAAACATTGGTCAAATACCGAGTTTGGAGTAATTTTTTCAACTATGGGAATAGCTTCGTTATTTATGCCTGCCATTGCCGGCATTATAGCTGATAGATGGATCAATGCAGAAAAGCTTTATGGAATTTTTCACATCATGGGCGCATTAGTTCTGTTTTGTGTACCTATAGTGAATGATCCGTCAACAATGTTTTGGGTCATGCTAGTAAATATGTTTTTTTACATGCCCACTATTTCTTTATCGATCACGGTTTGTTACTCTTCATTAAAAGCAAAAGGAAAGGACATAATAAAAGAATATCCTCCTATAAGAGTTTGGGGAACGATTGGTTTTATATCTGCTTTATGGGTAATAAATCTTTTGCATTGGGGGCATTTACCATTACAGTTTTATTTAGCTTCTGCTGCTGCATTATTTCTTGGATTATATTCATTTACTATGCCGAAATGCCCGCCTCTTGGAAAAGGACATAAAAAATCATTTGTAAGCGCATTGGGGTTAAATGCATTTGCTCTTTTTAAAAGCACTAAAATGGCTTTATTCTTTATTTTCGCCATGCTGCTTGGCGCTTCCCTGCAATTAACCAATGCTTATGGTGATACTTTTATTGGAGACTTTGCCAAAATTCCAGAATATCAGAATTTATTTGCAGTGAAATATTCAGAAATAATAATGTCAATCTCACAGATTTCTGAAACACTTTTTATCCTCGCAATTCCTTTTTTCCTGAGAAGGTTCGGAATAAAGAAGGTTATGCTAATGAGTATGGTTGCATGGATATTAAGATTCGGACTTTTTGGTTATGGAAATCCCGCTGAAGGTTTATGGATGATTATTCTTTCCTGTATTATATACGGAATGGCTTTCGATTTTTTCAATATCTCAGGTTCTCTTTTTGTTGAAACACAGAGCGATCCCAGTATCAGAGCTAGTGCGCAGGGACTTTTCATGATGATGACAAATGGCGTTGGAGCGGTTATCGGAAGTCTTACTGCCGGTATCATAATAGATAAATATTTTCTTATCAACGGCGAAAAAAACTGGCATAGCATCTGGCTTGCTTTTGCAGCTTATTCGCTAATAGTTGCAGTTTTATTTGCTATATTTTTCAAACACAAACACGACCCCAAAGCGGTGGAAAATTTTCATCATTAATTAGAGTCTGTATTTTATACTACAAACGGGATAAAATGCGCCATTTTTTATAGTTCATAGTTTGTTAGTTTGCACCGTTCACTGACTAAGCAACTATAACAAATAACTGAAAAACCATAACTAATGACTAAAAACTAATAACCGTAAGTTCAACTAATAAATACAAAGTTTTTTCTTTTTTACTCTTTCATAATCTTATCAAGTACAACGCCTGATTCGCGGATGATTTTTACAAAATATACCCCCTTCGCACAGGCTGAAAGATCAATCTCAAATCCGGCTTTTGATGATTTCTTATTGAAGTTATTTGTAAGTATTGTTTTACCGCATACATCCTCAATTCTTACACTAAAATCCTCATTAAGAGGTTTATTAAATTCAACATTTATTTTACCGCTTGTAGGGTTCGGATAAATTTTCAGAAATCCGGATTGATTGTCCGGCGAATTTATTCCCAAAGGTAATGCATGCACTGATGTTGCATAATTGCTGGCAGAAGTAGCGGTCTGGTTATCAAAACTTGTGACGGTATAATAATATGCGGAATCGGGATAAACAGAATAATCATTGTAAAATAAATTGCTTGTGGTGGCGATATATTGCCAGTATCCGTCATTATTTGCACTCCTGTAAATTCTGTAACCACCCACAGGATATGTTCCCTGAGCACTGGCTGTCCAGCTAATTGAATAGTGGTCGGAATAGTAACCAACCGTTAATCCAGATGGTACAGATGGAAGTATTATCTGAAAATCATAAGCAGCTACCAATTCAGCGAATCCGACTCCTTCAACAGGAAGGTTGTTTACCGTACCCTGAAGTATAGTTCCTCCTTCCCAGAATTTGAATAACGTTACATTAACAACCTGGTTGTTTATTTTGGGAGTTATATCAATATTTACTCCCTTATCGGGCTCAATGAAACGCCATCCGTTGGAATAATATACGCTGTTGGCAGAATCAAACCAGTAACCCGTTCGTTCAAAGAAAAAAGAAGAAGAAGTATCTTGTGTATTATCAGCATAAATGGCGCTTACCGTTCTCCATTGTGGCTGATAAGGAACGCTTGTTGAGTCGGAAAATATTTGCCAGATGTTGAATTCAGAAGGAGTTTGCGGTATACCGAGTGTGGTATTGGGCTTATCTGCTTGTGCGCAGAACCATTCATATTTATTATCGCTGTTTATACCCACCATAAAAGGGCCCCACTGGCGGTCAATCCATGCTATGCCGGAAGTGATATTGTCATCCACTCCGTTATACCTGATAGTGCCTTCCGCTTTCATATTGGTATAGGAATAATAATAGGATGAGTCGCCCTGACCACCTATTGCAATATATCCATTTCCGCCTACTACCAGAGGATAACGGTTACTGGTAACCGTTACATCTAATCCGTCATCATTTACCGGCTCTTCTGCATGAAAAACGTATTGAAATGTTATGTTATCGGTTGGATGAGTCCAGTTTGAATAATCGCTGATCTGAAAAGGGATATTATATGTTAGCTCCCAGTGACCGGCTTGTTGGGAAAAAACAAAAGGTGTTTGGTTTACATCAGTATGAAAAGTGCCTGAAACAGGATCTGCTATATTAAAGATACGCATAGTTGCAGGTTTACTGAAATAACATAACATGACATCATATTCTTTAAAGAGTGGTGCCGAACCAATAAGGTGCATATTTAAATACCACCATTCTGTTGTAGTGCTTAAATCCGTGTGTTTACCGTCATCATCGGGAAAAATAAGCACGCTTCCGGGTGGTGAATAAGGATAGGATTGCGCAGATGCAAATGATCCTCCAAAAAAAGAAATAATAATAAAAGCAAGGGGAAAAAACCATGTTTTCATATTTTTGCTGAATTTAAGTTCGAAGTGCAACAAATTTACAAAAAATTTCATTAGAAGTTAAATGGCAGAATATTATTTTGATGTGCTGGAAATATTTTATCATTATCAAGAGTTCCATATAAACCAATTAGTCAGGCAGAGCCGTCTCGCCTCTCGTCGTGGTCAAAACGAAACAGGTATTGCGAGACGTGTCGAAGCCGCTATGAATATTCACTCTTCGACACAGACGCTAACTCACAAGCCCGCGCAATGTCTGGCTCTGAGTGACATTGGGGTTTGTAATTTAGTAATGAATAATAGTTTGATTTTAACTACTAACGGAACGTAGCGCATCAAAATAATATTCTGCCGTTATAATATTTCAACTTTCGGAATTGCAGCTATAAGTTTTTTAGTATATTCTGTTTTTGGATTTGCATAAATCCCATCGGAATCACCATATTCCTGTATTTTCCCGTCTTTCATAACGATCATTCTGTCCGACATAAATTTTACAACAGAAAGATCGTGAGAAATAAAAATGTATGTAAACCCAAATTCGTGTTTCAGCTCATTGAGCAGATTCAGCACCTGCGCCTGAATGGAAACATCGAGCGCCGATACGGATTCATCGCAAATAATGAATTCGGGATTTAAAGCCAGCGCTCTTGCAATACATATACGCTGCCTTTGTCCGCCTGAGAATTCATGAGGATAGCGGTTGAAATGATTTTCTGACATATTCACTCTTTCTAATAATTCTATCACTTTGTTTTTTCTTTGTCTGTCGTTGTTATATATTTTATGAACCTGCATAGGTTCCATGATAGCGCTGCCAACAGTAATCCTTGGATTAAGGGAAGAATAGGGATCCTGAAAAATTATCTGAAGGTTTTTCCTGATTCTGCGAAGCTCTTTTAAAGACAGGTTTGTAAGGTCGGTTCCTTTAAAAATTATCTTCCCTGCTGTGGGTTCAACAAGTCGTAAAATGGTTCTTCCAAGTGTTGTTTTGCCGCATCCCGATTCTCCGACAAGTCCCAGTGTTTCACCGGGGAAAACATCAAAGCTGACATCATCAACGGCTTTGACATATTTATATGCCTTACCAAATATCCCCGTTCTGATCGGGTAATATGTTTTAATATTTTTTATTTCAAGAATCGGGCTTTTTGAATATAACTGATTGTGAAAAGATGTCCGCTCATCTTTAGTAACTGCCAAACTGGTTGTAAGTTCATCAATGGTGAGTTTTTTTTCAAAAATATTTCCTTCGTTATCTTCGTTCATGAAATCGGAAACTACAGGAAGTTTCTTAAGTCTTCGTTTCATGGTAGGCCGGCAGGCTAATAAACCTTTCGTGTATGGATGCTGAGGATTTTCAAAAATATTTTTTACCGTGCCGCTTTCAACAATCTTTCCTTTATACATCACAAGTGTCCTGTCGGCAATTTGAGCGATCACACCCAGATCGTGCGTGATAAAAATAATGCTCATCTGATGTGCCTGCTGAAGCTTACGCATGAGTTCAAGAATTGTTTTCTGAACAGTAACATCAAGGGCTGTAGTGGGTTCATCGGCAATAAGCATTGAAGGGTTGCACGACATGGCCATGGCGATCATTACCCTTTGTTTTTGACCTCCAGACAATTCGTGAGGGTATGCATTAAAAATATCCAAAGGTCTTGGCAGCTGCACTTCTTCGAAAAGACGGATCGTGCTTTTTTTGGCTTCTTTGTACGAAAATTTTAAATGCAGCCGTATCGCTTCAACAACCTGTTTACCGCACTTTATAACAGGATTTAGTGATGTCATGGGTTCCTGAAAAATCATGGCTATTTCTTTTCCCCTGTATTTACGCATCTGTCTTTCAGGTATAGAAAGCAGATCAGAGCTACCGCCCTGCCTGTCCCTGCCTACCGGACAGGCAGGCGGCAGGCAGGCGTTGTTAAAAATAATTTGTCCTCCTGTGATTTTACCCGGAGAACTGATAAGCCGCATGATTGACAAGGATGTTACGGATTTTCCCGAACCGGATTCTCCGACTATACCAAGCGTTTCACCTTTGCCCAAAGAAAAACTAACGTCATTCACCGCAATTATTATTTTCCCATCGGAGGTGAATTTTGTTACTAAGTTTTTTACTTCAAGTAAAGAGTGTTCAGACATTTTTTGATTGAGAGATGCTAAATCAGCATGTTATACAAGGAACTACGAACGACAAACAACAAACAAATTTATTTCTTCTTCGGTTCCGACCATTCTACTTTATAATAGTCGGGATATTCTTTAAGAACACGCTTTATCCATTCAGAGCCATAGCCAACACCTTTGGGATGACGACCGCCGCTTTTCCCGTCATTGATATACCCATCATTGTATTTGGTGATGATATATTCGAGCAATTCTTTCCAGCGCTGAACAACCATTTCAGCATGTGATACGGAATAATCACTCAGGTACTGAACGGCAAGTTTATGGTCTGTTTTTTCCAGTTCTGCGGCTGTTTTTTCTACTGCAGGCTGCATAGCGAAGAAATTATCCTCTAATTCTTTCTGAACCGCCCGAATATCCTTAATAATATA
>JBBAAT010000182.1:0-5808 GCA_041658145.1 Bacteroidales bacterium
TAGAAAATTCATGTAGGTTTGTATCAAATATCGGGTTGATGGGAGCAAGAGAACTCATTTTTTTTTCGCTATTCATTGTATTTATTCTGACAATTCTGATACTTGACCTCGGGATTCTGAATAAAAAAAGTCATGCAATTAAACTCAGGGAAGCTGTTGTCTGGAGCGTACTCTGGATATCGCTGGCTATTGGATTTTTTTTCCTGATCAGAACTAATGGTAATCTTATTCACGGCATATCCAACAATATGCGATTACAGGAAATTGTTTCAAAATATGATCATCCTGTTACTATAAATCCAAAAGTTGAATTTTCAGAAAACCTTGCGCTTTATAAAAGCAACCTTTCTCTTGAATACATCACCGGCTACCTGATAGAATATGCCCTTTCAGTAGATAATGTATTTGTAATGCTGCTTATTTTTATCTCTTTTGGCGTACAGGAAAAATATTATCATCGTATACTTTTTTGGGGAATTCTTGGCGCTATAATAATGCGATTCATTTTTATTTTTCTCAGCAGTGCTATCATTCAGCGGTTCGAATCGGTACTTTATATTTTCGGGGCTTTTTTGATATTTACCGGAATAAAAATGTTTATTGCAAGGAAAAAAGAAAATAAGATCGATACTCAAAAACACCCTGTCGTCAGATTTGCGGCGAAATATTTTCCTGTTTTTCCACGTCCTGTTTTAAATAGATTCTTTATTATAAAGAATAAAAAAATGATGTTCACCCCTCTATTCATAGTTTTACTTGTTATTGAATTTTCGGATGTGGTATTTGCTGTCGATTCTGTACCTGCAATTTTTTCGGTAACAAAAGATCCTTTCATTGTTTTCTTTTCGAATGTTTTTGCCATACTCGGTCTCCGGTCATTGTTTTTTCTGGTGATGAACATGTTTAAATATTTCTATTATCTGAAAGACGGCCTTTCTATACTTCTTGCATTTATCGGTGTAAAAATGATTCTTGCACTCGAACCTTTCGATTTTAAGATCAATATCAATATTTCTCTTCTTATTGTTTTGGGAATTTTATGTGCAAGCATTTTGTTTTCTGTTTTGCTTCCGCCGAAGAAAGCAAAGCACATTTAATTGGATTAATCGGAGTTGATATGTATGCAATCGCACAATCAACGCTCTATTCGCAAATTTCTTTTAATATTGTGAATAATGCAGATAAACTATCAATCAAAAATTTTGTTCACACCTTATATTATATACTATGATAGAATGGATTTTTTTCTGACAGGGAAACAATTCTATATTTTATTGTGGAATAATAGACAAATGGTAAATAAAAAGAGCGTGATAAATAATTTTTATTTTTCAAGAAATTTGAAATACACATCTAATATTTTTTTGGCAGCGGAATAAAAACTTAAATAACAAAAAAATCATTGGAAATTTCACTGCTTGGATCTATTGCCAATACTGCTAATTTATGTCCATGTCTGTAATATATTTACTAAATACTTCCATGAATGTACTTTTATTAACTTAATAAACATCTGGAATATCATTATGCGCAGAATTTCCTAAATGTTATACATCTATCAATTATTTTTTTTGCGTAAAATCCTGATGTTTCCGAAAAGGGCTTTCTACAAGGGTTGTAGCTTGAACAAGAACAATTATGTTCTTAAAATAAATTCCGTTTACATAATCATTCAAAAAAATGTTTAAATTATTTTTTATAAAAATATTTTTTTTACAGCTTTTTCTTTAACGCATGAGAGCGTCGGAATGCCTTGATATAACTGCAATACAGAAATATTATTTTTTTCAGCAATATGCGATATTAACTTTATTCACAATTAATTGTTAATAAATTTATTAATAAATATTATTAAACATTGATTTATTAAATTAAAATGTTTTACATTTGTCTCGTAAAATTAAAAATTTAAAATTTTAAAAACAATGGCTACAAAAAAGAAACCCGCAGCAAAGAAAGCTGTTAAAAAAGCAGTAAAGAAAGCTGCACCTAAAAAAAAAGCTGCTAAAAAAGTAGTAAAGAAAAAAGCTGCTAAAAAAAGGTAGTTTAAACTAAAGTATAAAAAAACCCTAACTGAAAGGTTGGGGTTTTTTTATTGATATTTTTCCAAGTCTTCGTGTCATTTTATCAACCATACGGTTGCGCTGGCTCAGCCTGACCAGGCACCATTTAGTTCGCGGTTGGCAGTTAGCAGTTCGCGGTTGGCATTTTTTTCAAAGATAAGAAATTCAGAAGTTTGTTTATAATTGTTGAAAATTAGACGACTTATGGATACGCTTATTCTTAACATTGATTAATTTTGTTGTTTGTCATTTTATTATTATACCAATTGTAAATATAAAATAGTCCAAAGGATATTTTATATTGTACAATGGTAATGCCGATAGACAATATATTTAGTGCAATTTATTGGACCATTATATATTGCTAATCGGTATCATACAAAGAATAACAAATTATGAAAGTTCCTTTTTCAGGCAGGAAATACGTGATCAATATTATCATCCTTTCGATAGGGGTTATTTTTACATTAAGGTTATTTTATCTTCAGCTCATTGACGACAGTTATAAACTTTCCGCTGATAATAATGCATTGCGTAAAATCACTCAATTTCCTGCACGCGGATTGGTTTACGACAGAAATGGAAAACTTCTTGTGTATAATGAAGCCACCTACGACCTGATGGTCACACCTCAGCATGTGAAAGACCTTGATACGACTGAGCTTTGCAGGTTAATTGGCATTGACAAAGAAACATTCAAATCAAGAATGAAAAAAGCGAGAAATTATTCTTTTTATGCTCCATCTATCTTTGAACGTGAGATATCAAAAGAAACATACGGATTTCTTCAGGAGAAACTATACAGATTTCAGGGATTTTATGTTCAGGCAAGGACTCTCAGGAAATATCCTCTTTCAATCGCTGCCCATATGCTCGGATACATAGGTGAAGTGAGTCCGGAAATGATAGAAAAAAATAACTACTACAAATCCGGTGATTATATTGGTATTAGCGGAATTGAGAAAAGTTATGAAAAAGAGTTGCGGGGGAAAAAAGGCGTGAAGATAATGATGTTTGATGTATTTAACAGGGAAAAAGGAAGTTTCCGAAATGGAATGTACGATACAGCTTCGGTTGCAGGACAAAATCTGATAACCACACTTGATGCAGACCTGCAGGCATATGGTGAACAACTGATGAAAAACAAAAAAGGCAGCATTGTTGCCATTGAGCCCGGAACAGGCGAAATCCTTGCGCTGGTTTCCAGTCCCGCTTACGACCCAAACCTTTTGGCTGGCAGAGACAGATCGGTAAATTATTATAAGCTTTTTCAGGATACAAAGCTAAAACCTTTATTTAATAGGGCTTTGATGGCACAGTATCCTCCGGGATCAACATTTAAACTCATGAACGCCTTGGTTGGCCGGCAGCTTGGAGTTTTGAACGACAACACACGATTCCCATGCAGTCTTGGGTTTCACATGGGTAACGTAAATGTAAAATGCCACAATCATCCATCACCATGCAATTTGGAGCAATCGATACAACATTCGTGTAATTCTTATTATTGTTATACGTTTAAAGCAATTATTGAAAAATCCGGTTTTACGAATACCAAAAACGCATTTAATAAATGGCGTGAAATTGTGATGAGTTTTGGATTTGGGAAAAAGTTTTATAACGACCTTCCGAATGAACTTTCAGGCAACATTCCAACGCCGGAATATTATGACAAACTTCACGGAAAAGACAGATGGCGGGCATTATCAATCATTTCACTTGGAATCGGGCAGGGAGAAATTCTGGTAACCCCTTTGCAATTGGCAAATTTTGCTGCTATCATAGTAAACCGCGGATACTATTATATTCCTCATATTGTGAAGGGAATTGGAAAAACAAAATATATTAAAAAAAAATATACAACCAAACAGACTGTAAAAGTCGATGCAAAATATTTTATTACAGTACTTGAGGGGATGCATCAGGTAATAGAAGCAGGAACCGGAACCGGAGCAAAGATCGAAAAGATAAAAATGGGAGGGAAAACAGGAACAGCCCAAAACCCTCACGGAGAGCCTAATTCCATATTCATATTAATTGCACCCATAGATAATCCTAAAATTGTGATCTCTGTTATCGTGGAAAACGGAGGATGGGGGGCTACATGGGCGGTACCTATTGCAAGTTTGATGGTTGAAAAATATCTGAACGGAAAAGTAAAACGTATAGATCTTGAAAAACGCATGATGGAAGGAAGCGTATTATATTAAAAACGGGAAAAAATTGTACATTTTTTCAAACAGGTATTAAGTAATCGGTAGCTGGTAATCGGTCTCTTTTTTACTGATTACCGATTACTTATTTTCACCGATTACTAAAATCAGAAATGTGCTAATTTATCCCACGCAAAGTATATATTAATGAGAGAGCAGAAAAATATATTTCATAATATTGATTGGATTGCTGTGGGGCTGTTCCTTGCTCTTGTTATTTTCGGCTGGATAAATATATATGCCGCCGTTTATAATGATGAACACAAAAGCATAATCGATTTCTCGCAAAGCTACGGCAAGCAAATGATCTGGATTGCCTGTGCTATAGTGCTAAGCCTGATAATATTGATTATAGATATAAAATTTTTTCCTGCATTTTCTTATTTTATTTATGTGGTTGTCCTGATATTACTGATAGCTGTATTATTGCTTGGCAATACTACATCCGGTTCTAAGTCATGGTTTGAGATAGGCAGCTTTAAACTGCAGCCCTCTGAATTTGCAAAATTTGCCACTAACCTTGTACTTGCAAAATACCTGAGCACGATCAATATTAAAATCCAGGATATCAGGACAAAATTGGTTACGTTTCTAATACTGGGACTGCCGGCGGCTTTAATCCTTTTACAAAACGACACAGGCTCTGCAATGGTATATGTGGCATTTATTTTTGTTCTTTACAGAGAAGGTCTTTCAGGAAATGTGCTGATCATCGGATTGCTTTTGATAGTACTTTTCTTTTTATCACTTCTGATTGACAAATTTATTATTATCGGAGTGCTTACAGCCGTATCCTTGCTTTTATTTGCCTATATACGAAAACGAAGAAAAGAGATAATTATTCTTGCATCCTTGTTTCTTCTGGTTGCAGGTATTGTTTTTTCTGTGGATTATATATATGAAAATGTGCTGGAACCACATCAGAGAGAGAGGATAGATGTACTTATAGGTAAAAATATTGACCTGAAAGGGGCAGGATATAATGTGAATCAATCTAAGATAGCGATTGGTTCCGGTGGTTTTTTTGGCAAAGGGTTTCTGCAGGGAACACAGACTAAATTTGATTTTGTTCCTGAACAAAGTACCGATTTCATTTTTTGTACGATCGGCGAAGAATGGGGATTTGCCGGCAGCACTATTGTAATCATCTTGTATATATGGCTTTTTCTTAGGATCATTAAGATGGCAGAGAGGCAGCGTTCTGCCTTTAGCAGGATATACGGATACGGAGTTGCGGCAATATTATTTTTTCATTTTGTAATTAACATTGCCATGACCATTGGCCTCGCGCCTGTTATTGGAATACCTCTGCCTTTTATCAGTTATGGAGGCTCGTCGTTATGGGCATTTACTTTTCTTCTTTTTGTGTTTATAAAGCAGGATGCAAACAGGCTACAGTTGCTGTAAAAAAACATGAAAGCCAGGCTGTATAGTTTGGCTTTTGTTTAGCTTAGAAAATGATTGAAAATATTATTTTTGGCATGGTTAATTTGTAACTACTCGCCTCCCATCGAAGTACGAACAAATACGAA
>JBBAAT010000183.1:0-5787 GCA_041658145.1 Bacteroidales bacterium
CTTTTTCTACACCTGGCTGATAGTCTTCCGCAGATACTTCAACTTTGAGAATTGAATTCAGTTCATCAATTTTTTCATGTGTAATATTCATCTTTTTCGGCTTGATTAATAAAACTTCCCCGCAAATATACGAAAACGGGATAAATTTGTACATTTTTTCAAACAGGTAATCAGTAATCGGTAGCCGGTAATCGGTAATCGGTCGCTTTTTTACTGATTACCGATTACTTATTTTTACCGATTACCAAAATTAGAAATGTAATAATTTATCCAGCGCAAAGTATAACAATATTTACAGGAAGGTAATTTGTGCGGATGAAGGGACTCGAACCCCCACTCCTCTCGGAACCAGATCCTAAGTCTGGCGCGGCTACCAATTACGCCACATCCGCAAAGCTATTTCAAAAATTGCAAACTCAACGTTTGGCGCGCCTGCCGGCAGGCAGGCAGGGCTACCAATTACGCCACATCCGCGTTTTTCAATTGAGTAGGCAAAGATATGCATTTTTTACTTGTCAGAAAATATGTAAAACGGCTAAATATTATTTTGAGGTGTTGGGTTCTGATAGCGATTAAATCAAACTATTATACATAACCGAATTGTAAATCGCAAATGTCACTCTGAGCCAGCCATTGTGTGGATTTGTGAGAAAGCGGCTGTGTCGAAGAGTGAATATTTATCAGTCGACTTCGACACGTCCCGAAGAGGGGACGGCTCTGCCTGACTGATAAGTTTAAATTGAACTCTTGTTATTGTTAATGATTAATTATTTCCAACACATCAAAATAAAATTTAGCCGCCGGTAAAATGTGAAATCTGTTTATTAAATATTCTATCTTTGCATAGTAATTACGATTCTCATATATAAAAATCAGGAATACAAATATTCATTCTGTGACACACTTTTCAAAGATTGGAAAAATAAAATATGCCGTTTTTCTGCTGTTGCTGATTATAGTAATCGGCACTGCAGGTTTTATGATCATTGAACATTACACATTCATGGATTCCCTGTATATGACCGTTATGGGCTAATTGTAAAAGACAATTATGAACCCGATTTTTCAACAAATAATCATTCGGACAGTTTGGCGACACTTAAAAAAAGATCGTTCTGAAAAAAATGTAAGTAAATATGATATCGCCAAAGGTTTTTTTAAACTAAAAGTTACAGCGAAAAATCTACTTAAAGATTCATTATTTATTACTCTTGGAATAATTTCGGCTGGTTTGGGGCTAAAAAGTTTTTTACTTCCAAACAATTTTATTGACGGAGGTGTAACGGGTATTTCTCTACTGACAACAATAGTAACAAAATTTCCTTTATCCATTCTAATTATTGTAGTCAACTTACCATTCATTGTTCTTGGCTTTACTCAAATTAGTAAGTCGTTTGCCATTAAAAGTATTTTGGCTATCATCGGACTTGCCATAGCAATAACAACAATAAACTATCCTGTAATCACAACCGACAAATTATTAGTTGCCGTATTTGGGGGATTTTTTCTTGGTGCAGGGATAGGGCTTTCCATTCGTGGCGGTGGAGTTATTGACGGAACAGAGGTTCTTGCGATTTATTTTAGCAAAAGAACAATCTTGACAATAGGAGACGTTATCCTTGTTTTTAACATCATTATTTTTTCGGTTGCAGCATATTTGCTTTCGATTGAAACAGCACTGTATTCCATACTTACTTATCTTTGTGCCTCAAAGACGGTTGATTTTATTGTTGAGGGGATTGAAGAATATACGGGTGTTACGGTTGTTTCATCACATAGCGAGGAAATCAGAATAATGATTATTGAAAAAATGGGACGAGGAGTTACAATTTATTACGGTAAAAGGGGCTTCGGGAAACAAGGAGAAAATCTTAATAAAATGGACATTATTTATACTGTAATCACTCGACTTGAAATTGTGAAACTACAAACTGAAATTCAAAAAATTGATCCAAACGCTTTTATAGTAATGAGCAGCGTAAAAGACACGAAAGGGGGAATGATAAAAAAGCGACCGTTGAAATAAAAACAACAGCACATACAGGCATTTACTGTCAGTGGCGAGATAGTGGCAAGATATTCACCATATTCCTCATCATTAAGACGGGAGCTAACATCATCGGCTTTAAAACCAGCGATGGAGAATATATTATCAATCCGCTTTCGGAAACCCGCATGCTTGCTGATGCCAAACTTTTTGTACTCGGAACTCCTGAACAAATTATTAAAATGAAAGAGCTTTTTAAAACGGATTAAGTGATGTTACGCAAACGGAATACGTCATTGCGAGGGAAGTTACCGGCCTTGTCGGCTATACAGGCAGGCAGGCGACCGAAGCAATCTTTTAAAATAATTTCCGATTTTAAAATTCCTCTTTCTGTTTCCCTTATCTTTATTTTACTCAGCAGTTGCGGCATTTTCAGTTCAAGGCAAATTTTTTTCGACAAAATCGTTTTCGGCAAAGGCGGCGGTTTTACGGGGAAATACGATGAATACTTCCTGAATAAAAATGGTGGGCTATATAAAAAAGACCAGTCCACTAATTCGTTTACATTACTCAAAAAACTTTCGCAAAAAGAAACAAAAAATATTTTCAAAGAAGTTGAAGCAAATAAATTATTTGAGATTGGCTTTAACCATCCATACAATATTACGTGTTATCTCGAAATTGAAAAGGGTTCTGTTTCTAACCGGATTGTATGGGGAGATGCGAAAACTCCCCCACCCTCCCCTGTTACCATAGTGTTTGATAAACTGATGAGTTTAACGAAAACGAATAAAAAAAGCATTGTTAAGTGAGTTTTTTTGATTAACAAATAATTTTGTACTTTTGATAAAATATTGACATAAAAGTATGATTATTTTATGCCGAACAGTAAATCAAAAATATTTAATTAAAAATTATGGAAAGTGTATTGGTAAATATTGGTTCCAAAAAAGAAGTGAAATTCTTTCTTAATCTTGTAAAAAAAATGGGCTATAACTCACGTGTACTTGAGTTAGAAGACAAGGAAGATAGTGCGTTACTTGCGTTGATGTATGAGAGGGAGAATGAAGAAGCATTACCTATCGAAACTACAGAACGGATTTTGAAAAATATTTTAAAAAAATAGCATTGTGTTGGTAACTGCAAAAAAATCATTCAATAAAGACATTGAAAAAATAAAAGATAAGAAACTGGCTCTAAGAATTAAAGGAATTATTAGTTCTTTACGAAATGCAAATACAATTGAGTTGATGCCAAATACAAAGAAATTGAAAGGGTCAATAAATGCATATCGGATAAGGATAGGGGGTTACAGATTAGGTTTCTTTTTAAAAGAAAATTCTGTAGAACTTACTGCTTTTGCACACCGTAAAGACATTTATAAATATTTTCCGTAATATCAATAAAACAAGTTCAAATTAAAACGGAGAAATAATCGTGATAAAATATTTGATCATATTTGAAAAAACCGAAACCGGTTACAGCGCTTATGTTCCCGATTTGCCCGGTTGCATTGCAACAGGCAGAACAAAAGCTATTATAGAAAAAAATATTCTCGATGCTATCCGTTTTCATTTGGATGGAATGAAAGAAATAAAATTTCCTGTAAACAGAACTGATGCGGAAACCTTTGTTTTTGCAGTATAGAACAAATTTGCTACATAATTAAAAACAAATCATAAAATTATGAAAAAAGCAATTTTAATTTTCGCAGCAATTAGTTTTTTATGCTTTTTAAGCAAAATATCTTACGCTCAAACTCCCGACTGGCTATGGGCAAAAAGCGCAGAGGGAATGGGTAGTGATTATGCGTATTCCATTGCGGTGGATGCTTCAGGGAATACTTATGTGGCAGGATATTTTAATAGTCCCACCCTCAGCTTTGGCTCCGATACTTTGACGAATACGAGTACGGGTGGTTCTGGTTATGATGTATTTCTTGCGAAATACGATGCCAATGGTAATGTGCTCTGGACAAAAAGCGCAAGTGGAACGATTGATGATTATGCGTATTCCGTTGCGGTGGATGATTCAGGGAATATTTATGTGGCAGGATTTTTTGAAAGTTCCACCCTCAGCTTTGGCTCCACTACTTTGACGAATGCGGGTGATTGTAATATTTTTCTTGCGAAATACGATGCCAATGGAATTGTGCTATGGGCAAAAAGCGCGGGAGGAACGTATTATGATTGGGCGCCTTCCGTTGCGGTGGATGATTCAGGGAATGCATACTTGACAGGATGTTTTTATAGTCCCACCATCACCTTTGGCTTCACTATTTTGACGAATGCGGGTTCTTCTGATATATTTCTTGCGAAATACGATGCCAATGGAAATATACTCTGGGCAAAAAGCGCAGGGGGTACGGATGAAGAGGTGGCGTATTCCGTTGCGGTGGATGCTTCAGGTAATACATACCTTGCAGGATATTTTGAAAGTCTCACTCTCACTTTTGGCTCCGATACTTTGACGAATGTGGATAGATGGGATATGTTTCTTGCGAAATACGATGCCACTGGAAATGTGCTATGGGCAAAAAGCGCGGGAGGAACGAGTTATGATGTGGCGTATTCCGTTGCTGTGGATACTTCAGGGAATACTTATGTGGCAGGATATTTTTCAAGTTTCACCATCAGCTTTGGCTCTACTACTTTGACGAATGTGAGTGTGGGTTATGCTGATATTTTTCTTGTGAAATACGATGCCAGTGGAAATGTGCTTTGGGCAAAAAGCGCAGGTGGAGCGAGTGAAGATGAGGCGACTTCCGTTTCAGTGGATGCTTCAGGGAATACATACCTGGCAGGATATTTTTGGAGCCCCACTATTACCTTTGGCTCCACTACTTTGACGAATGTGAATGTTAATAATTATACTGATATTTTTCTCGCGAAATATGATGCCAATGGTAATGTGCTCTGGGCAAAAAGCGCGGGTGGAACTAATTATGATGAGGCGTATTCCGTTGCGGTGGATACTCCGGGGAATACTTATGTGGCAGGATGGTTTTATAGTCCCACCCTCATCTTTGGCTCCACTACTTTGACAAATGCGGGTGGTTATGATATGTTTCTTGCCAAACTTGCTGCTTTTACAGTTATTACAGCACAAACTAATGTTAGTTGCTATGGTGGCAATAACGGAACAGCAACAGCCAATGCTGCCGGTGGAGGAACTTCTCCTTTTACATATTTATGGAACACAACGCCTGCACAAACAACACAAACAGCCACAGGACTTGCAGCAGGAAGTTATATAGTTACTGTTACAGATGCTAATGGCGCATCATCTACGGCAAGCGTTACCATCATTCAACCTTCGGCATTAAATATTTCTACAAGCGGCAATATAATTATTTGTAAAGATAGCAATACAACAATTTGTGTTTATGCTATCGGAGGTGTTTCCCCTTATCAATATTTATGGAGCAACAGTTCTGCTACTTCTTGTCAGACAGTTTCTCCGGTCAATACAACAAACTATTCTGCAACTGTTACCGATGCCTGCACAGCAACTTCATCAACACTTACGGTTACAGTGGACTCTGCTTCCAAACCAACAATTACTCAAAATGGAAATATGTTGTTTTCAACAGCAGCGTCAGCTTATCAATGGAATTTGAATGGCAATCCGATTAACGGTGCAACCGGACAAATGTATGCACCTCTTGTATCAGGTATGTATTCAGTTACAGTAGCCAATGCAAACGGATGCTCTGCAACCTCTGATACAATTAGTGTGGTTGTTACAGGCTTGTCCGATTTATCGGATAATAAAAACATTTATATATATCCTAATCCTGC
>JBBAAT010000184.1:0-5780 GCA_041658145.1 Bacteroidales bacterium
TAAGTTCTTGACTTCATGAATATTTATGAACAATGGAGATAATTGTCATTATAACGTGAGTTATGGATTAAAATAATTGAAAATCAAGATTAAAAATTATCTGGCTTTTGTGAAATTTCGTGTTTTGGTGTTTTAGTGGCTGTATAATTTCTTGCCACAAAAGCACTAAATCACAAAAACCCACTAAAATCAAATAGTATAAAATGCCTATATTATTATTTCAAATTAAATTATATTGATGTAATCCATAATTCACGTTATTATAACGATTAAAAAAAAGCCGAACCTGCGAAGATTCAGCTGCAAAAAATATAAAAATATGAAAGTTTATTTTTCTTTTTCTTCTTCTTCTTCTTTTTCTTTATTTCCTGATACTTCTTTCAGGTCGTCAAAAGAAACATCCGAAAATTCAGATATTTCAGATTTTTGGATTTCGGAAGTTGTAATAACTGGACGGTTGCCAGTTTTGATGAACTCGATCACTTCGTTCAATCCATTGGAAAACTTTTCAAAATCTTCTTTATAAAGAAACAACTTGTGTTTTTCGTAATGAAATTTACCATCGTCATCACTGAACTTTTTTTTACTTTCTGTAATCGTCAGATAGTAATCGTCGGATTTCGTGCATTTTACATCAAAGAAATAGGTTCTTTTCCCTGCTCTTACAGCTTTAGAGAAGATTTCATCTCTTTGTCTTTCTTTGTTTTCCATCTCTTCCATATAGTACAATTTATATCAATTCTTATTTGCAAAAATAGTAAAAATATTTTATAATATCATATAATATCAGGTATAGTTGCATTGTATATTTTAATAGACGAGATTTTTTCCAAAAGGTTGCATCTATGACAAATTATTTTCATTAGGTTGCTTATTATATTATAAACCAGAAATAAAATATATACATTTGCCACTTAAATAAATCGTTCATTATACATTTATGTTAAGCAGAAGGCATTTAAGGATTAAGGTAATGCAAACATTATATGGATTTTTCAATGCAGGGGACGAAAGTATAAAAAAAGGCGAAAAAGAATTACTGTTCAGTATTGACCATTTTTACGAATTATTTCTGTACCAACTTCTTTTTCTCACAGAAGTTTTTGAAATTGCTAAAAAACAAATTGAAGATTCAAAACAAAAGCATCGCCCAACGGAGCAAGAACTAAATCCCAATACCAGGTTTATTGAAAATTTATTATTATTTGCCCTTTCAGAGAACCCTAAACTTAAAAGTCATTTCGAAAAAAGAAAAATTTCATGGGTAGGTGAAAATGAAATTGCAAGAAGAGTGTTTAATAATTTTAAAAGTGGTTCTGAGTATGAAAAGTATATGACTTCTGCCGAAAACGATTTCGAAAAAGATAAAGAGATTGTTGCAGTTTTGTTTAAAAAATATATTGCAGAGTTTCCTCAGTTGGTGCAGTTTTATGAAGAAAAAAGCATATTCTGGGTAGATGATATTGATATTGTAAATCATATTCTTGTTAAAATTATAAGGTCAATCAAAGAAGGTGCGGCGGATAAGACATTTAATGAGCTGGAATGGTGTATTGATGATGAGGATAGAGAGTTTGCTGTTGATCTTTTCAGAAAAGCGATTATGAGTTCTGAAAAATATGAAAAAATAATTTCTAAAAAAACGCTCAATTGGGAGATTGAACGCATAGCAATGATGGATATACTGCTGATGAAAATGGCTATATGCGAATTGCTTGAATTCCCTTCTATCCCTGTTAAAGTTACATTGAATGAATATATTGATATATCTAAAATGTACAGTACGCCAAAAAGCAGTGTATTTATTAACGGAATACTTGATAAATTAATCAGCGATTTCAAAAATGCCAATATGATAAAAAAAACCGGCAGGGGCTTAATGTAAGTATAGTCATTGGTCATTAGTTATTGGTATGATGTTCATTTATGTTTTTTATGCACTACCTTTTATTTAGATGTGAAATTTTATTTATTACTTTTGTGCTCAGAAAAAATGTTGAAATGATATGAAGCGAAAAAATATTACTCAAGGGCTTTTGGTTTTGGCTGTTTTGTTTACTGTTTCATGCAAAAATAGGAACAATCAAAACCCTGATCAACCTTTATCAACGGATATTGTAAAAAATCCGAACACTGCCAATGGAAATACTGATGTTTCAGGCTTGCCGAAATTTGCATTCTCTGAAGAGATTCATGATTTTGGAAGGGTTATTCAGGGTGAAAAAGTTTCTTTTTCATTTAAATTCAAGAATGCCGGTAAGTCGGATCTTATTATAACAGATGCAAAAGGCAATTGTGGTTGTACAATAGCTGATTATCCGAAAACTCCTATTCATCCTAATGAAGAGGGTACAATTGATGTGAAATTTAACACCGAAAGCAGAAAAGGTTACCAGAATAAAACAATCACTCTAATTGCGAATACACAACCTAATACAAAAGTTTTGACTATCAAAGCACAAATACAGATTCCTGAAGGTCAGGATGAAAATGAATAATAATTTATAAAAAAATAATTATGACAAATTTACTTACAGTAATTCTAATGGGTACTAATGCTAACGGCAAAGACAGCAATCCATTAATGACATTTCTCCCGTTAATTCTTATTGTTGTTGTGTTCTATTTTTTCATGATCCGGCCACAGATGAAAAAAACCAAAGATCAAAAGAAATTCAGAGAAGCTTTAAAAAAGGGCGATAAAATAGTTACCATTGGCGGTATTCACGGAAAGATCATCGAAGTTCAGGAAACAACATTCACTATTGAAACCGAAGGACAAGGTCGCCTCAGGATTGAAAGAAGCGCTGTTGCTACAAGTACGAAACTGGAACCTTTAGCCGAAAAATAAATTCCGCCACGTCCTGTCCCTGTGGACATTTGATATAAAGGCATCTCTAAAAACTGAAAATCAGCTTTACCCCTAACCCTAAAGGGAGGCTGATTTTCAGATGTTTCACCCTTTAGGGATGGGGTAAAAAAACATCTGAAAATTAGTTTTTAGAGGTTCCCATAACATTATACTAAAAACGGGATAAATTTCCGCATTTTATGAATACAAAAAGGTATAAAGGTATAAAGGCATAAGGAAGAGCAGGTTATACCCTATACCCTTATACCCTTTACCTGAAACCCAGATGTAATAATTTACCACGTGCAAAGTATATGTATAATGAATACTATGGAACAGAATCCAAATTCCGATCAGAAAAGAAACCAAAGACGTTTCAGCTTTAGAAAAAAACTCTATGTATTTCTTATCTGTTTTTTTATCTCCTTTTTATTCTGGATGCTGATCAAACTGTCGCTGGAATATACTGAAGTGCAGAAATATCCTGTAGTTTATACAAATATTCCCCGCGGTAAAGTGGTGATGAATAACCTTGACAGCATGTTTACATTAAACCTGAAATCGAAAGGCTTCAAGATTTTTTCGAATATGATTTTTTTTAAACCACTTTCCATCAGTGTGGATGTAGCATCTCTGATCAGGAAAAGGAATAACCCGAACGAAGATTATTATATTGCAACATCCGATCTATACCATGTTATAGGCAAGCAGATTCATTATCCCAACAATGTGATCTCTGTAACACCTGATACTGTTTATTTCCGACTGGAAAAAGTTTTCAGCAAAAAGTTGCCGGTAAAAATCAAATTAAATTTGAGTTGCGCCCAACAATATGAGTTTACTGATTCCATCAGGATAAAACCAGACAGTGTATTAGTAAGCGGCCCGTTTTCTATTATTGATACTATTAAATTTATTGAAACAACAACCAAAACCTTATCAAATCTTAGCAGTAATCAGGCGCTGTCGCTTGAGTTTATGAAGAAATATTACGATTGCAAATTAACAATTTCCCCTTCTGCTGCAAAAGTATTCATCCCAGTTGAAAAGTTTACAGAAGCAACAGTTGAATTACCAATTGATATTGAAAACAACACAAACAATTATAATGTCAGAACTTTTCCTGAGAAAGTGAAAGTGACGTACTTAGTATCACTTAATAATTTTAAAAATGTTAAACCCGATATGTTTACTGCTGTTGCTGATATTTCTAAGTCGTATTCCGTTAAATCAAAAAAACTGAAAGTAGACGTTGTTAAATTTCCTTCTTATGTGAAGATACGGAAAATTGACCCTGAAAAAATTGAATACATCCTCATAAAATAATATGAATATCCGTTTATATGCCTAATTGCTTCAATTGATTTTCTTCATTTACCCCGTCCCTAAAGGGTGTGAAGAAAATCAATTTGCTCCCTTTAGGGTTAGGGGTAAATAAATTGATTTTCATATAGCTAATTAATTTTTAGGTACAAATACTGATATCCTTATAAAATAATGTTGAAAGTTGGACTAAGCGGTAATATTGGCAGCGGCAAATCCGTTGTGGTCCGGATATTTGATGTTATTGGTATTCCAATTTATCACGCCGATGATAATGCGAAAAATATGCTGGAATTTCCTGAAGTTGTTGAAAAGATCAAAGAGCGCTTCGGTTCCGGTATTATTGATAAGCAGGGAAAAGTAAGCAGAAAGAATCTTGCTCAAATTGTTTTTTCTGATAATAAAAAACTTGTTGTGCTCAATAGTATTATCCACCCTTTAGTAATTGCCGATTTCGAAAAATGGATACACGAACAGAAGATATGCCCTTATGTGGTTATGGAGTCCGCTATTCTTTATGAAACGGGTTATTCAGCGCTTTTTGATAAAATCATTATTGTTTCGGCGCCCGAAAAAATCAGGATTAACAGGGTGATGAAGAGGGATGGTGTTACCAAAGATGATGTGTTGAAACGAATAAAAAATCAGTTGCCTGAAGAAAATCAGATGAGTAAAGCTGATTACACAATTGTCAATGATGGTAAAACCCTTGTAGTCCCTCAGGTTTTAGAAATACACCGTTTGCTCTGTTCAATTTAATACAATATTTTACAGGATAATGATTTTCAACATTTGCCCCATCCCTGAAGGGTGTGTTGAAAATCATTACTGACGTGTTAAAAGATAATTTGTAATTTGATCCAGCACCCAATTTGTTTTATATAGCACTTCATTATTAGTGAATCGCAACACGGTTAACCCTAATAGTTCAATTTCATAGTTTCGGTTTATGTCGTATTCTTTTCTTTCTTCGGTGTTGTGTATTATCCCGTCAATCTCAATTATCAATTTAGCTTTATGGCAATAAAAATCTGCAATAAATGATTTTATCGGGTGTTGTGCTTTAAACCTGTATCCATTAAGTTTATTTTGCTTTAGCTTATTCTATAGCATCAACTCTGCTTCTGTCATATTTTGGCGGAGTTGTTCAGCAAACTTAAAGGTATCAGCCTTCGCCCCGTAAAACATCAGTCTTTCTATGGTTCTCCTTTTATATACCATGCAATAAAATTACGAAAAATAAAAAAACCGTCACACCCTTCAGGGCTGGGGCAGTTGACGGGTTTTTTATCACTCCACCATTACTCCTTAACCACTTTCCAAACCCCAACACTGTCTTTTGTTTGAATTTTTACAAAATACATTCCTCTTGCAAAGCCCGAGATATCAACACTTGTTTTATTGCCGTTTGCTGCAATGGTTTTTATTAGCTGCCCTTGTATGTTTGAAATTTCAATTACTGCTTGCTGCGGGCTTTCTATTGTTATGTTATCTGTTGCAGGATTAGGATATATATAAATGTTTTTATTATCCGATAAATCGGACAAGCCTGTAACAACCACACTAATTGTATCAGAGGTTGCAGAGCATCCGTTTGCATTGGCTA
>JBBAAT010000185.1:0-5770 GCA_041658145.1 Bacteroidales bacterium
AACCACCCCGAGATCAAAGATACTTCGAAGCAAATCGGGCTTATAGCACAGGAGGTGCAACCAATAGTACCCGAAGTAGTAACAGCCGATACCGCAGGCATTTATTATATTGATTACGGTCGCTTAGTGCCGGTGCTTGTCGGGGCTATCAAAGAAATGAATACTACCAATCAGCAGAAAGATTCTGTAATCGGGAACCTTAACGACCGCCTCACCCAGCTCGAAGCCTTAGTTACCCAATGCTGCAATGCAGGAAGCAAAAGCTTACCCGGCAATCCTTGCCTACCGGCAGGCAGGGATAATGATAACGGCAATGATAATGATAAAATGAATATTTATGAAGTGGAACTTGCTAACGGCAGGGCTGTTGTTCTTGATCAGAACGTTCCGAATCCTTTTGCAGAAAACACAACCATCACTTATTTTATACCTGATGATGTTGCTTCTGCACAGATAATTTTTACCGATAACACCGGCAGAATATTAAAAACAATTGATATCAACGAAAAAGGAAAGGGAATGTTAAAGGTTTATGCGCAGGATTTGAGTTCCGGCATTTATTCTTACACGCTGGTTGCCGATGGCAAAACCATTGACAGCAAGAAGATGATTAAAGCAGGGAATTAATTCTTGTTTGCTACAATAAACAAAGAAACTACTTCATAAAATCGGGGTAGTTTCTTTTTTGCAAAATATTTTTAATTATAGGGAACCTCTAAAAACTAATTTTCAGATGTTTTTTTACCCCACCCCTAAAGCTTGCCTGTCCGGTAGGCAGGGGTGAAACATCTGAAAATCAGCCTCCCTTTAGGGTTAGGGGTAAAGCTGATTTTCAGTTTTTAGAGATGCTCTTAAAAAATCGGGTGGCATGTGCCATTCAGCGAAGTATAACAAGTTTTTCAGTTTTTTCAGCCATTGAGTTATCATCGTTCTTAACTTTGAGCTTGTAGATATAAACACCCCTGCCTATTGGATCGCCAAAATCATCAAGTCCGTCCCACGGTATGGGTTCGGCTCTGTATCCCATAGTCTGTACGGATTGATCAATGGTTTTGATAAGCCTTCCTGTAATGGTAAAAATCTGGATTTGTACATCCAGCGCACAGCAAGGATGGTTATGTTCAAAAAAGAATGCTGTGTGAGTGGTAAATGGGTTGGGATAATTCAGCACGTGGCTAAGTGCAAGCTGAGCTGATTGTGCTACCACGAATTCAGTAGAAACTTCAGAAGAGTTATTATAAATATCCCATACTTTCAGCCTGAGTGTGTGTGTGCCATCTGATAATTTTTTAAACGGGTAACGGATCGCTCCTCTCTGATAGCTGTTAAGATCAGCTTCATAGTAATCGTTCAGGGAAATTGATTTAGTGGTATTCTCATCCAATACTGCAACAATATCATGGCCTATCCCATTTCCGACTGTATTGATTCCATTTGAATCGCTCACGTAGGCAAGCAGTAATGGTTTTTCATCGGTAATTCCACCAAAAACAAAATTAGTGTCATTCAGGTATAGCTCAATCCCGGGACCTGTATTATCTTGAGTATGGTTAGTATTTGATCCGCCAATTATAAAATATTTATTTTCATAAAATCCATTAGCATCCGTTACTCCGTCTTCCGCATAATAGCTTATTCTGCCTATTCCGTAATTATATGCAATGTCCTTTGGAACTATAAAAGTAAAAGAAAAATCACCGTTGGTCACACTTGCCTTTCCTTTATATAATATGCTTTTCTGGGTATAGAAGTTCGTGATATAACTCGATGGATCGTTGCCCAGAGTTGCAGTAAGAGCTTTTTTATCATAAACAGTCTGATAAATCACACCGTTAAAATTTGTGAGTTTTTGACCCAAAGGATCCTGAATTTCACCGGAAACAGTGATTTTGTCAAATGCTTTTAAAGTATCATAAACTGTATTTGCCGGATGCCCGTTAATGCTTGTAGTTGCAACAGTATTTTCAGGATATGACAGCTTTAATGCAGGATCTCCCAGTAAAACAAAATTCCTGATACTTGGATCTACCGATAGCCCTGCATTCTTGGAAAGCATGGTGAGTTGTCCCAATGTTGGAAAACTTCCATTGATTTTTTTAAACGCGTTTTGATAGAACCTCATATTTAATGCTGAATTTGAGGTATTATATGCAAGCCGGGATGTTGTAAATAGCGCTATTCCACCACCATTTTGATTAAGCAAAACCAGTTCGCCGGCAGATGTTCTTTCAGGATCGTCAAACCGGCTGAACTCGCATGTTGCAGTAAGAAATAAAGGCATATTGTTAATGTTTGTCCAGTCTTGAATATCCGAAATCTGCAATATTCTTTCAAGCGCCCAGCCAACTTCTCCGCCGTGTCCGATATAATTAATAATCAATGCGCCTTTTTCCACTCTTTTATTTATGGCATCGTTTACATCAGGATATCGCTGCCCGCCAGCTCCTGTTTCCTGAACATAAGCATCACAATAGATTTTCTCAAGATTGTAGTTATTATAAGTTGTATCAATATAATCAGCAAAATTTTCGGCAGAAATAACAAAATCATTACTTTCTTCATCGTCAGCAATGATGCATATTAAGTTTCTCCAGTCGCCAGAGGCAATTGCCGAATAATTTGAACAACCACTACTGCCGGAGTTGGGATTATGTTTAGCTATGTAATGGGTAACTTTATCTGCCATGACTTTGGCTTCATCAATTGTTTTAACCGGGAAGCGGCCAATTCCTATATCAAGTAAACTATTAACGTAAGGTCCTTCATTGTCGTCTAAAAATCCATAAAAATCGTCGCTGGCATAAGACGCAGTCATATTGAGACCATTTGGCGATTGAAACGTAGGAACATAATTTGAATTATCGGACAGCCTGTTTTTGTAATCATAAGAACCATCGCCGAATAATAACAGATATTTGGGCATTTTATCAATATCCGTTCCCGCCCTGTCGTAAAACATTTTTACAAAATCCCTGATAGCAGACACATCCTGGCTCCCGGAAGAAAATTCGTTGTAAATTTGATCAGGTGTCACAACTACCGACGATAAATTGTCATTGGCGCTGTGGATGCCTGCTATCCTGTATGCTTCGCTGAGAAAGTCAGGATGCGAAACGATGATTAAGTCAGTTTGTCCGAGTGCATGAAGATTTTGGTTATCAAATTTTCCTGCTAATATCGGAGTAGAAAAATTCATCCCGTTAAAAGCGACAAATTCTCTGAGAGTATCGCTGGAAAGCCTGAAAACAGCATTGTTACCGCTTAATGTAAATTGTTGTTCTTTTGCGTCGAGCGGATTTGTTACTTCCCATATTTTTACACCGGAACCCGCATTTGAGACCGTATATTCAGATATATTGCCTAACCCCACAGAAGTAATGCTTCTAAAAGATAATGGATAATTTGAAAGGATAATATCCCGTGTTGCATTCAGTTCAATATAGTTCATCCATCCAATTGCATTAGAAGTAGTTTTTGTAACAGTAACATTTATATTAGAGCTTCCTGAAAAAAAGCTCATCGTATCGGTTTTAGCCGCAGCAAATTCATATAGTCCTGATACACCACCTATCACAGTTGTGTATGAATGTCCATTTGCATTAACTGTGTAATAATTTGGAGAAGTGTATTTCCCCGCAATATCAGACTGAATGAATATCATCGAATTTCCATCAATATTGGGAAAAGTGAAATTGAAAGAGTATGATGTCAGAATATCGAAATTTTCACCATACCATTCTTTGCCCGATTTTATAAGATTTATGGAATCTTTTTCATGGCAGGCATAGTCATTAAATTTTGTAATAAATTTGTTAGCAGGCTGTGTTGTGGAAGATTGCTGTGAAATCCTTTTTCCAGAACCGAGATCGGTTGAAATAAAATAGTAAGTATAATTTGAATAATAATTTGCCTGATGATGGAATTTTTTATCATTACTGCTGTATTTCCATTTCACAGGCGATTCCCCATAAAACAGTATATAATCAGTATTGTCAAATACTCCGTCAGATTCACCTTTCACAAAAATCGAGTTTTCCACAAGGTCGTCGTATCTGGATTTATTATTTTCTTCGGGGAGCATCCCGCCTCCATTCCCGTATATTCTGATGTTTTTCGGATCCACCGAAGCTACATCTATTCCGAGACTTAAAAGGTTATCATAAGTAAGTTTGTAAACCTTGTTATCAGTTACAGCAATCTTATACCATTTACCTGAAGAAAGAACTGAATTTTGTGCATACATAAGTTTCTGTTTGGCATTTGCGATTGCTTGTCCTTGCACCGGTTCAATTTTAAAAGAAACTAATTTTTCAATCTTGCCGGTAGAGCTGTTAATTCTGAAGGGAAAAAATGACACACAAAGATATGGTTGCTTTTTTTCGGGGGTCACCGATGATTGAATGATAATTTCGCTTTTCAGCGCATTGGTTTTTATTACCTTCATTTCCTCTTTAGTGCATTCTTCAAACACCTGGTCAGATATTTTTGCCGAGTAGGAATAATTACTTTCAATCTTTATCTTTTCAAAATAATAGGGAAGGTTATCTATGTAAAAGGCGCCGTCAAAACTGATAAATGAAACAGAATCAGTTTCATTGACTTTTATATTTTTAATACCTGTCCATTTGATTATACTATGATCATTATTCTTAGATCGCTGGGCATTTAATACAAAATTCCAGCATAGCAAAATAGTTATCAGAATAATTTTAATCTTCATGGAATCAATCCCGGTTCTGGTTTCCTGCCCGACTACGTCCCTGCCTGACTGCGTCACGCAGGCAGGATTCAGGCGGGCAAAAATATAAAATCTTTTGTGTTTCTTTACAAAATTAATCCCGCACATGCGGGAATAAACGGTAATTAATAATAAATATTGTTGCTATACTTTGCACGGAGTAAATTTATACATTCTTTAAAAGACCCAAGTCCCAAATTTCAAATTCCAAGTTCCAAATTTTGTTTCTTGATGCTTGGGACTTGGAGTTTTGACATTAAAAAAAATGTATAATTTTATCCCGTTTCGAGTATAGTATAATTACTTGGACAATAATTTATTCAGAAAAAATATTTGTGTAAAATGAAACTTAATTTCTTCAATCATATATAAAGTGTAAATTCTTAAAAATCAAACTATTGTGGATTTTTTTATTATTTTGCAAAAAAACATTGGCATATATAAAAAAAATATTTGTAATATTGTAACATCTAAAAAAGCATTTATTTGATACAAATTTTTATATGATCCATATTAGAAAATTATTTCTGACCATATTTCTTTTATTTTCAGTAGGGATAACGGCATACTCACAGGATCCGCATTTTTCACAATACTATGCAAATCCTCTTTATCTGAATCCTGCGTTTGCAGGCACTGCTGTTTGTCCGCGCCTGATTATGAATTACCGTAACCAGTGGCCTGCAATTCCAGGTACGTATGTTACTTACAGCGCTTCTTACGACCAACATATTGAGAACATGTCAGGGGGGGTAGGATTGTTGATCAATTCCGACAGAGCCGGCGAAGGAACACTTACCACGAATACAATCAGTGGTATTTATTCATACAAATTACAAGTAAACCGCAAATTCAGTATAAAGGCCGGATTACAGGCTACTTATTTTCAAAAAAGTATTGACTGGAATAAATTAACTTTTGGCGATCAGATAGATCCAAAGTATGGTTTTATTTATTATACTCAGGAATCCAAACCAAAGGAGATGACAAAAGGAATACCAGATTTCAGTGCAGGTATACTCGGATATGGTG
>JBBAAT010000186.1:0-5768 GCA_041658145.1 Bacteroidales bacterium
GAAACCTATGGTAACCATTCGGGTGTTTTAACCGATGCCTGCCAGTCTTCATCTCCAGGTATCATGTACATGAATTTTATGGATTACAGCGATGATGCCGATTATGCTAATATGACTCCAAATCAGGCTACCGTTATGCAAGCAGCAGTTGCCCAGTATTTAACAAGTGTTGCAAATAATGCTTCAACAGCATGTTCAACAGGTCCTGCTGCTCCTGTAGCAGCATTTACATGGACTCCTACCAGCCCTGTTGTAAATACTTCTGTTCAATTTACTGACCAATCTGCAAATACACCAACCAGTTGGGCATGGGATTTTGGCGATGGCGGAATTTCTACCATCCAAACCCCGACACATACATATACTGCTACCGGAACCAAGAATGTTTGCTTAACGGCTACCAATTCATTGGGCAATAACCAGACATGCCATTCCGTAATTGTTATAGCCACTCCAACAGCAGGATGTGATACAGTTTTACCTGCATCATTTGCAAGTGGCACCTGTGCTTTAGCAATTTATTACGCAGATGCTACTCCTCATGATAGCGGTTTCATTAGTGGATCAAATGCATACCTTGATAAAGAAAAAGCAATGCTATATACAGGAGTTGCTAACGGTACTGTTTCTGATGTTTATGTAATGTACGGATTAAAAGCAGGAACAACGGGTAATACATCAGTTAAAATATACAGTAGTAATGCAGGGGCGCCGGGAACACTTTTAGGAACCAGCGCCACCATTGTAAAAAGCGCCATTGATACTACAAATCAGGGAATAAATTTTAATAATATGTATCATTTCTCATCCCCTGTCAGTGTCAGCAACGATTTCTTTGTAAGTGTTGTTTTACCTGCTACATGGGCAAACGGTACAAATGAACTGGCTATTTGGGGAGAAACATATACCTGTAGTTCAACTTCAAGTTTAGCTTATGAAATGTGGAGTGATAATACATGGCATTCTTTCACGAGTCTTTATACTGTGAATGTCGATATGGCAATTTTCCCTGATATTTGTATAACTGTTGGTGAAAATGATATGATAACAGATAATAATGTTTTTGTATTCCCAAACCCTGCCAGCAATGCATTTACAATTGATTTCTCAGGCAATCAGCAGAAGGATGTGATAGTTAGTGTTTATAATATGATTGGCAAACTTGTAAAGAGCATTTCTTTAAACAGCATAACTGACAAAATGTTTATTGATATGTCTTCTGAAACTACGGGTATTTATATTGTGAACATCAAGACATCTCAGGGTATTATTATTAAAAAACTTTCATTAATTAAATAAAATTTATTCATAAACAGAACGTCCCTGCAAAAATAGCAGGGACGCTTTTTTTCCTAAGATTTTATGTAATTTTGTGGCATTAATTTAAAACCAAATTTATGAAAAGAATTTTACTTGCCGCTATTCCTTTACTGCTTTCCTGTTCAATGAATATTGCACAGGATGTACAAACAGTTTCCTCCGAAACAAAGAACCTGAGAAAATGTGGTACAATGGAATACCTGGAGCAACAAAAAGCTCTTGATCCTTCAGTGGAATTGCAGATGCAGCAACTGGAAGAGTTTACCCGGCAGTGGATCAAAGACCACCCTGATGGCTCAGGTGATAAAACGATAATTACTGTTCCGGTTGTTGTGCATGTTGTTTGGAACACTTCCGCTCAGAATATTTCTGATGCCCGCGTTCAGGAACAGATTAATATACTGAACAGAGACTATGGCGGCACAAATCCCCATTCTATGGGCTCTTTCTCCACTTCCTTAAAAGCAAACACAGAGCTTCAATTCTGCCTTGCACAGAGAACACCCGCAGGCGTTGCTACAAATGGTATTGAAAAAAGGCAGACTACTGTGACATCGTTTACAACAAATAATGCTGTGAAGTATTACAGCCAAGGAGGTTTGAGTGCCTGGGATCCGACAAAATATATGAATATATGGGTCTGTAATCTCGGCCAATATTTATGCGGGTATGCCCAATTTCCTTATGCAGCACAAGGCGGTGGAATTAACGCTACTTATGGCGTTGTGATACATTACCAGTATTTTGGAGTGACTGGAGCTACCACCCCTTATAATGGCGGCGGTACTACCACACATGAAATAGGTCATTGTTTTAACCTTTATCATATATGGGGTGATGATTCAGGGGGCAGTGATCCCTATACATGTTCTTCCGGCAATTGTTGTGGTGGCACAGATAATTGCACCGATACTCCGAACCAATCAGTTGCTACAGACGGGTCTCATACCGGTGAATTAACAGACGCCTGTGCTACTGCCTCTCCCGGTATTATGTATATGAACTTTATGGATTATACCTATGATGTTAGTTATACCAATTTTACTCCGAACCAGAAAGCAAGGATTCAGCCCCTTTTTGTAACAGGCGCCCCGCTTGTTTCTCTGAAAACATCCAATGGTTGTACTCCGGGTGTGGGAATTGAAGAAACCGAGAGCATCAGTGATATCAACATTTACCCGAATCCCTCAAACGGTTTGGTTAATGTGAAGTTCACTTTATCTGATGCAAGCGACGTAGTGATAAGCGTCAGCAATATTTTAGGCGATGAAATAGCAAAGATCGGGAAACAAAATGTGTCCTCAGTTGATATACCAATCAATTTGGCTAATCAATCCGCAGGGATATATTTTGTGAAGATTCAAATTGGAACACAAATAATTACACAAAAGGTGTCGTTAATTAAATAAAAAAATGATCCCGAAACTAACGGACGGCAGACAGGAATTCTTTTTAAGAAATTTTATTGTTTCTATTTAGGTATAAAGGTATAGGTTATAAAGGTATAGGTCTTTTCTCTTTTTCCTTATAACTTATACCTATATTTCCCTATACCTATCTAAATAATTACATTTTATTAATGATAAATAATCTGGTCTTTAAATCATCTGTCAGCGATGATTTGAAAAAAATTACCGAAAAAGTTTTTTCTTCAAGCAGAATAAGCGCAGAAGAAGGAATAATGTTGTACGAAAAAGCCGACCTTTCACTTCTTGCTTTGATGGCAGACTATATCAGGGAGAAGAAAAATGGGAATTATACATATTATATAAAAAATATTCATATTGAGCCCACCAATATATGTGTATATAAGTGCCGGTTCTGTTCGTATTCCAGAAAAGCAGGTGAAGCCGGAAGTTGGGAAATGAGTATTGAGGAGATTGTCGAAAAAGTAAAAGCAGCAATTCAGAAAGGGGTTTCTGAAATTCATATTGTGGGTGGAGTACATCCTGAAAGAGACCTTTTATATTATACAGAGGTGATCAGAGAGGTCAAAAAAGCCGCTGCAGGAAAACATATCAAGGCATTTACTGCAATAGAACTTGATTATATGTTTAATAAATCGGGTAAAACATTCGATGAAGGATTTGAAATTTTAAAAGATGCAGGCTTAAATTCTATTCCCGGCGGCGGCGCTGAGATATTTTCCGAAGAGATAAGGCGGCAGATATGCCCGCCTACCGGACAGGCAGGCGAAAATAAACCCCAGGGAAAAATATGGCTAAAAATTCATGAAACTGCCCATAACTGCGGTATCCCATCAAATGCCACGATGCTTTATGGTCATATTGAAAATTACCGGCACAGGATTGATCATATGGAAAAATTGCGTGAATTGCAGGACAGAACAGGAATGTTCAACGCATTTATCCCTTTAAAATATCGTAATAAAAATAATGAATTGAATTTGCTTAAGGAAACTTCTATTACAGAAGACCTTCGGAATTATGCCGTAAGCAGAATATTTCTTGACAACTTCGGTCATATTAAAGCCTATTGGCCTATGATTGGAAAGGCTACTACCCGGCTTTCCCTGTCATTTGGCGTTGATGATATTGACGGCACAATAGAAGATTCAACACGGATATACTCAATGGCCGGTGTTGAAGAACAGCGACCTGCAATGAATTTAGAAGAACTGCATGATATTATAATTGATGCAAAAAGGATTCCTGTAGAAAGGGATTCGCTTTATAATATACTAAAAACGGGATAAAATTTATGCTGAGCATGCCGAAGTACCATACATTTTTTTAAGTCCCAAATTCCAAATTTCAAGCCCCAAATTCAAAGGGGACTTAGCGTAGGTCTTGGTTCTTGAAGTTTGAAACTTGGGGTTTGGGGCTTTTAAAGAATGTACAAATTTACCCTGTGCAAAGTATATATTATTGAAAAGTATCCAGTATTGTTTTAATTTAAACCCGAACTCACGTTATTCCGGATATTTTGGAAAGCGCTTTTTCAGCTGCATTCTGTTCGGCTTTTTTGATAGAGTAATCGATGCCTGTGCCTGAAGGGACCTTGTCAATAACTGCCTCTATGATGTATTGTTTTTTATAACCGTTTCCAACTTCGTCTGTCACAACAAATTCTACCTGTTTTCTCTCCCGCTGCGCCCATTCTATAAGTTTGCTTTTATAATTCAGGTCATTTGCTTCCAGATCTTCTATGTCGATGTGGTATTTAATGATTCTCCGGATGATCGTTTTTTTCGACAAATTATACCCTTTGTCAAGAAACATCGCGCCGACTATTGCTTCGAAAGCATCCCCGTCAATTGAACGGTATACATTATTATCGCCTGCCCTGATAAACTTATTAATACCGAGTTTTTTAGAAAGTTTATTGAGGTTGTCTCTGCTTACAATCCGTGATCGCATTTCTGTAAGAAAGCCTTCATCTTTTTGAGGGAACTTTTTAAAGAGGTAGTCTGCAATAATCGCACTTAAAATGGCATCGCCAAGGAATTCAAGCCGTTCGTTATTTATTTTAATTCCATGAATTTCTTCGGTAGATGCTGACCGATGGCATAGGGCAAGCCTGTAAAGCAGAATATTTCCGGGATAATATCCGAAAACATTCTTTATAAATTCCGTTAGTTTTTTGTCCTTTGAAAGGATCCTTTTTATGGGAAGTAATAGCTTCAAATCAGCTTTTTTTATCCAACGTACTTCTTAAAAATAATAGAAGCATTATGCCCTCCAAACCCAAATGTGTTGCTCAGAGCGGCGTTCACAATCCTTTCCTGCGCTTTGTTAAAAGTCATGTTGAGCTTGTTGTCAAGTTCGGGATCGTCGGTAAAGTGGTTGATCGTTGGAGGAATAATATTATTTTTCACTGCCATGATTGCTGCAATAGCCTCCACTGCTCCTGCTGCTCCAAGCAAATGGCCGGTCATGGATTTGGTTGAACTGATATTCAGTTTATAAGCATGTTCGCCAAAGAGATGAATAATAGCTTTTGATTCAGCAATATCTCCAAGGGGTGTTGCAGTTCCGTGAACATTGATATAATCAATTTCTTCAGGCTTCATATTTGCATCTTCGAGAACATTCTGCATAACCAAAGTAGCGCCAAGCCCATCAGGATGAGGAGCTGTCATATGATATGCATCAGCAGAAAGACCGCATCCAACAACTTCAGCATAGATTTTTGCACCTCTTCTGACAGCGTGTTCATATTCTTCAAGAATCACAGCTCCGCCACCTTCGCCCAGCACAAATCCGTCACGGTCTTTGTCGAATGGGCGGGATGCTGTTTTAGGGTCATCGTTCCTGACCGAAAGCGCCTGCATAGCATTGAATCCGCCAATTCCTGCCGGGTTACAAGCAGCTTCTGAACCACCTGAAATCATAACATCTGCCTTTCCCATCCTGATGTAATTAAATGCATCAATAAGTGAATTGGTCGATGAAGCACAAGCAGAAGTAGTGGTATAATTTGGCCCA
>JBBAAT010000187.1:0-5731 GCA_041658145.1 Bacteroidales bacterium
ATATTTTTACCGATCAGTGTAAAAAATAATTTTAATCTGTGTAATCTGTGGCGTTTTATTTTTGCTGCTGACTGAGTAGTTACAATTACTTTCTTCCAAATTCCATTAAATAGGCTTTAATGAAATCATACAGATCACCGTCCATTACAGCCTGTACATTGGAAGTTTCGACCCCGGTACGAAGGTCTTTCACCATCTTATACGGATGCATCACATAACTTCGTATCTGTGAACCCCATTCTATCTTTTTTTTGTTTCCTTCAATTTCAGCAAGGACTTCTCTTTTTTTCCGGAGTTCTAATTCGTATAATTGTGATTTTAGCATTTGCAGGGCTTTTTCGCGATTCTGCTGCTGTGACCGTGTAACCTGGCATTCGATGACAATACCGGTGGGAGCGTGCTTTAGACGAACAGCTGTTTCGACTTTATTTACATTTTGGCCTCCTGGTCCAGAGGAGCGAAAAGTATCCCAGCTGATATCTGCAGGGTTGATTTCTATATTAATATTCTCGTCAATAATGGGATATGCAAATACAGAGGCAAATGATGTGTGTCGTTTATTTGCCGAATCATAAGGTGACAGTCGCACAAGCCGGTGAACACCGCTTTCACCTTTTAAATAGCCATAAGTATAGTTTCCTTCAAATTCGAGCGAAACCGATTTGATACCTGCCACTTCACCTTCCTGAATATCAAGAGAATTAATTTTACATTTATTGCGTTCACCCCAGCGTATGTACATACGCATCAGCATTTCAGCCCAATCCTGGCTTTCGGTGCCACCTGCGCCCGAATTGATATTGAGAATAGCGCCAAGTTTATCTTCATCGCCACTCAGCATATTACGGAATTCGAGATCTTCGATATGTTTAAGCGCTTGCCGATACTGTTTGTCGAGGTCTTCTTCTGTAGCTTCGCCTTGGTTAAAAAAATCCCATATTACAATGAAATCGTCCACACTGCTTTTGGCTAAAGCAAAGGACTGTGTCCAGCTTTTCTTTTCCTTGCTTGCTTTGAGTATTTTCTCGGCTTGTTTTGGATCGTTCCAGAAATCGGGGTCCAAGGTGAGTTTTTCTTCCTCTTCGAGGAGGGCTATTTTTTTATCAATGTCAAAGGAACCTCCTTAAGGCATCGAGCCTTTTTGAAAGGTCTTTCATCATTTCGGAAGTAACCATCTGTAGTAGTTTTGATGTACAAAGATACTTATTTTTGTGATGAAACAACAAATTGTAAACGGGAAAACAAATTAAATATCAAACTTATCTCTGATAATATCCCATACCAATTCGCTTTCATAGCCTTTTGAAATAGCAAAAGAGGCCACTCTGTTCAACTTTTTGAACTTGTTTTTCCCCCTGATCTCTCCGGCTTTTTTATCAATAATATCTTTGAGGGATTTTATGTATTCTCTGTTATCTATTTCTCCGAGGCCTTTGCGGATACAGTAATCAGAAATGTTTTTCCGCTTTAATTCCTTCTTAATTTTTACTTTTCCCCATTTTTTCATGCGGAACTTACCACCGGCAAAAGCTTTTGAAAAGCGTTCTTCGTTAACGAAGCCATCTGTTATAAGCAGAACTATCACATTTTCGACATCCTCGCTATGCAAACCCCAATGATAAAGCTTATTTCGAACTTCCTGCTGACAACGTTCCTGGTAAGCACAATAATCAGCAGCCTTTTTATAAACCTGATTTTTTGTATAGATCTTTTTGGATTTGTCTTCCATTGTGAAAGGAAAAGATGCTACAGTAGCAACAAATTAATTCTGTAACAATCTGTTTTGGTAATTGGTATTCAGTAATCGGTAATCGGACTTGATAACTGATTACCAGTTACCAATTACCGTTGCAAAACTACATTATTTTAATGCTACAACTTGATTTCATCATCGTCCTTATTGAAGAAATGATATTCGAGGAAATGATAAGACGACATGGGAACAATGCGGATCCATTTCCTGAATTTAAAGAACCATTTGATGCGAAAAGAGAAAATCCCTTTTGTAAGATAAGCATATATATATGGGTGAATACACATTTTCAGGTATTTCTCATTTTGGTGTTGCAAAAGATATTTGATGTTGTTTTCAATCTCATCAATAAAAATAATGCTGGCTTTAACCTCACCGGTTCCATCGCAAACAGGACATTTTTCAACAGTTTCAATATTTACTTCGGGGCGGACCCTTTGGCGTGTGATCTGAACTATCCCGAATTTACTTGGAGGAAGAATAGTGTGTTTGGCACGGTCATTCTTCATCTCTTCTTTCAGCTTTTCATATAACTGACGCCTGTTTTGGGCAAAGCGCAAATCGATAAAATCGATGACAATAATGCCACCCATGTCACGTAATCGGAGTTGCCTTGCCACTTCTGTTGCGGCTTCTATGTTCACGTCCAGGGCATTTTGTTCCTGATTGTTCTCCGAATTGGTACGGTGGCCGCTGTTAACATCGATTACGTGTAGCGCTTCGGTATGTTCAATAATCAAATAGGCTCCATTTTTAAGAGAAACATTCTTGCCAAAAGAGGTACTGATCTGTTTATCTATGCCAAAATGCTCGAAAATGGCCACTTTGCCTTTGTAAAGCTTTGCAATATCTTGCTGATCCGGTGAAATTGTACGGATATAATTTTTCAACTCATCAAACAAGCGTATGTCGTTTACATGGATGCTGCTGAACGAGGCATTCAGTAAATCCCGTAAAATAGCCGAAGTTCTGTCAATCTCACCCAATATTTTCAATGGCGGTTTTGCCAGAGCAAGGATTTTAACTAATGTTTCCCACTTTTGAAGCAAATCTTTCAGGTCTGCGTCCAGATCAGCAACAAGTTTGTTTTCCGCTACAGTGCGCACAATGATACCAAAATTTTCAGGCCTGATGCTCATTGCTAAGCGTTTGAGGCGGCTGCGTTCTTCCGGACTTTTTATCTTCTGTGAAATAGAAACTTTATCAGAAAATGGAACCAATACCATGTATCTTCCCGCAAATGACAAGTCCGAACTTACTCTCGGACCTTTGGTGGAAATGGGTTCTTTGGCAACCTGTACAAGTATTTGCTGATTTGCAGTTAATATATTAGATATTTTGCCTGTTTTCTCAATATCCCGTTCAAGTTGAAATTTTTCGAATGAAGATTGCTGGTTCTTGCCACTAATAGCAAGTTTGGTAAACTTATTAAATGATAAAAATTGTGAACCAAGGTCGAGGTAATGAAGGAAAGCATCTTTTTCGTAACCTACATCAATAAAAGCAGCATTCAGTCCGGAAATGATCTTTTTGACTTTACCAAGATATACATCCCCCACAGCATAGCTCTTGCCACTAGTATCCTTATGAAGTTCCACCAAACGCTTATCTTCAAGCAATGCTATCACTACTTCTGACTTGGTGGCGTCTATAACCAATTCTCTGTTGATGAACATAAAAAACAGAATAATAAGGTATTATTTTTTCTTATGCCTGTTTTTTCTGAGGCGTTTTTTACGCTTGTGGGTTGCTATTTTGTGCCTTTTTCTCTTTTTTCCGCTTGGCATAAATTTTTTTATATATACTTATTTAATTGACGGCGAGAAATTATTTAACGTTTTTCTTCACTTCATTCATAAAAATTTTGGCTGGTTTAAAAGAAGGTATCTTATGAGCCGGAATAATAACAGTAGTGTTCTTGGAAATATTTCTTCCCGTTTTTTCTGCACGTTTTTTTATAATAAAACTTCCAAACCCTCTTAAGTAAACATTTTTGCCCTCAGATAAAGAAACCTTTATTGCGTTCATGAATGATTCAACTGTTGCCTGTACTGCAACCTTTTCAACTCCAATTTTGTTAGCAATGGATGCTACGATTTCTGCTTTTGTCATAACTTCTCTGATTTAAATTATTTAAATTACGTTGTTGTCAAATTGAATTAGAGTGCAAAGATATATTATTTTCCTTCCATACTAAAAATTTATTTAATTATTTTTACATATAATAATGAGTCCACTCTAAAAGTCTTATTTTGCCACAAAAGCACCAAAACACAAAAACTCACAAAAATTAACTGCTTGGTTTTTAGTATTTTGTGTAATTTAGTGCTTTAGTGTTTTAGTGGCATTTTTTATTTTTTTTACTTTTTGGAGTGGACTCAATATTTATTTTATTTACTTTTGAAAAAATAAAATGAAGTCGAACAATTTAAAATTATCAATTATGGCTGGAATTAATAAAGTTATTTTTGTAGGGAACCTGGGAAAGGACCCTGAAATAAGATCACTTGACAATGGCGTTAAAGTTGCTTCTTTTTCGCTGGCTACATCTGAATCTTATAAGAATAAAGAAGGGCAAAGGGTAGAACAAACCGAGTGGCATAATATAGTAATGTGGCGCGGGCTTGCCGAAGTTGCTGAAAAGTATTTAAAAAAAGGAGCACAGATATATCTGGAGGGGAAAATAAGAACCCGTTCGTGGGATGATAAAGAAGGCAACAAAAGATATACTACTGAAATTATTGCTGATACATTTACCATGCTGGGAGCTAAAAAAGAAGGAGCCCCACCGATAGCAACCGAAACAGAACCAACACCTCCTGTTGCTCCGGGCCCCGAAGACGATCTTCCGTTCTGAGGAAACTCAGAATTAGCGATTCAATCAAGGGCATCTCTAAAAATTCAATTAGAACGTCATTGCGTCAGCCTCGTCGGCTAGACGGGAGGAAGGTATCCCGCACATGCGGGAAAGCAATCTCAATCCCGAAGTTTCGGGAAAGCACACTGCATGACGTAGTCATCCCTTCGGGATAAGATTGATTCCCATTTCGTTTCTTCCCGCATGTGCGGGATTCGCAATGACGATGAGGTTTTTAGAGGTGCCTTCAAAATAAAAAAAGCAGGGAAATTTCACCTGCTTTTTTTATTTTATTCCTGAAACTTTTAGTTTCCTTTGAGTGATTTGATTTCCAATTTCAAGGATTCTATTTCTGCCTGTTGTTCCTGCATGGCTTTTACAAGCACAGGAATAAGACCGATATAGTTTATCCCTTTGTATGTAATCTCAGCATCTTCTTTTGTAGCACCCGGATGAACACCGTTTACAACTAATGTAGGAAACACTTTTTCCATTTCCTGAGCAATAAACCCAATTTCTCTTCCTGATTCAAAGCCCATGTTAGGATATTCTTCTGCTCTCATAGTGTAAACAACAGGTTTTAGTTTAAGAACATTATCTAATGCACCTGTATAGTCAGCAACATCTTTTTTAAACTTCTGATCTGAAACGTCCGTCCATGTTCCTGTGTAAGCTCCGTTACCATCGCAATAGATACCGTAGTTGGTTGTACCACCCGAAGCATACCCATAAACACCGTACCTTGTTCCTGTTGAACCGAAAGCATATCCATACACACCATAAGCAGTACCTGAATAAGTTGTAGCATCAGCCAAACCGTAAATTCCTCTGTATCCTCCACGGAAATCGCCACCATAACCATAACCGGGAGCTGACACAGCCTCGCCTTTCATCGCCCTGGTATCGGATGTACCTGTACCTGTATGTTTTGCATACACAGCATAAGATGTGGGTGATAAACTATCTGTTGAAAAATATCCTGCATATTTTAAGTTTGTCTGAACTTGTAATTTAGCTCCCTGTTGATATAATGTTCCGCCGGTACCATTGGAAACACCTATTAAAGTTTGTCCGTTAACGTATAATCCATCAGTAGGAGAATTCGAACTATTTATGCCAAG
>JBBAAT010000188.1:0-5690 GCA_041658145.1 Bacteroidales bacterium
CATTCAGTATTTTTCTATAATAACGAATGCAGATTACATCGATATTGATACCAATAAAGTAGGTACAACCATGACGAGCAAAGGGAAAATAGGTTATAATCAACAGGCAAGTTTATCCCAGGGGATCGGGTTTACATATAATGGCAGCGACTCGTATATGAGTTGTGGCGGGTTTATGGCAGGAAATTCAGCAGCACAGGTGTCAGATAATGTCTATGGTCAAACAGTTAATTCTTTTGATAATGATTTCATGACATCCAAAATAGTTCATAAGATTCAGCCTCCTTTTGTTTCTGATTTCGCTGCGGAAACCATTTTCAACGACAGTCTTGCCGGAACAAGTATGCTAAATCTTACTATTATAAACAGGGCTTATGCATGGGACTCATTTCCAAATGATAAGTTTATTATAATGGAGTACACAATTAAAAACCACGGATCTTTGACGCTTTCTTCATTATATGCCGGATTATTCATGGATTTTGATATGAGCGCTGATGCTGCGTCCAGAGATAGAATAGAATACGATGCTACAAATAAAATGGGCTACACTTATTCATCACTAGGAGGCACGTATGCTGCAATTAAATTACTTTCGCAAGGGCCTGTTCGTCATTATGCTTTCGACAAGGACGGAGCATTTAACGGCTCCAGTAGCAGTATCAATATCAACGATGGATTTACCGGTTATGAAAAGTATAACGCTTTGAAAACTAATACTAACAGGAATCTTGCCGGTACATCGCAAAATGGCAATGATGTAGCCGACATGATTAGTACAGGTCCGTTCATTCTGCAACCCGGCGATTCTGTGATGGTTTCTTTTGCTCTTATCGCAGGCGACCACTTAGCCGACATACAAGCATCAGCAGAAGCTGCCGACCAGGTTTATAATCATGCAGGCACCAGTGAAATGTCATTAAACAGCGCTATTCAATTATCAGATATTTATCCCAATCCGTCAAATGGCGATGCTACGATAGATATTCATTTTCCCAAAGCCTCAATCATTGATCTTAGTATTTTTGATATAAACGGAAAAAAAATAGTTACAATTGCACATGGTAAATATGCAAAGGGTGAGCATCAGTTTGTTATTCATACAGATAACATAGCTATGGGTGTTTACCATCTTCGGCTAACTTGCGAAAATAAAATCATTTCAAAAGATTTTAGCATTATTAAATAATACCATCATTTTTTTTCCAATGTCAGCCGGCGAATCTACCACATGAACACCACATTCACGTAATATTTTCTTTTTTGCTTCGGCAGTATCATCCTTACCTCCAATGATAGCTCCCGCATGGCCCATGGTACGGCCTTTTGGAGCGGTAGCGCCTGCAATAAAACTAACAACAGGTTTTGTTCCCGATTCCTTAATCCAATACGCTGCTTCCGCTTCCATTCCGCCACCTATCTCTCCTATCATCACTATTCCTTCTGTTTCCGGATCATTCATAAACAGCTTTACAGCATCAAGAATTGAAGTACCGGGAATCGGATCTCCGCCAACACCAATCATAGTTGACTGCCCCAAACCAACTTTGGTAACCTGGTCAACAGCTTCATAAGAAAGAGTTCCTGAACGCGAAACAATGCCGATTGTTCCCTTTTTATGGATAAAACCGGGCATAATACCCACTTTAACTTCACCGGGAGTGATAATTCCTGGACAATTTGGTCCGATAAGGCGGCAATTTTTATGTTTGATATATTCCTTAACTGCCACCATATCTTTAACCGGAATACCTTCCGTAATACATACAATTACTTTTACATCGGCATCGGCAGCTTCCATAATTGCATCGGCAGCAAAAGCAGGTGGCACAAAAATTATTGAAACATCAGCTTTTGTACGCATAACAGCATCGTTTACCGTATTAAAAACAGGAAGATTGAGATGTGTTTTTCCGCCTTTACCCGGAGTGACACCTCCAACTATATTTGTCCCATACTCAATCATTTGTGTTGAATGAAAAGTAGCTTCATTTCCAGTGAAACCCTGAACAAGAACTCTTGAATCCTTATTGACCAAAACACTCATATCCGAAAATTTTAATGATTAATATTATCCCGCAAAAATAACGGATAATTGAATTTAACATCGCTTTTTAACTAAATTTGTTGAAAATATTTTATAAAATAAATGAAACCGGGAAAATCATCATCGTTTCAAAATGACACAATTTGTGCGTTAAGCACACCTTATGGCACCGGGGCTATTTCAATTATCCGCTTATCAGGACATAGCGCATTCGCAATATGCAAAAAAGTCTTTTTTCCCAATAACGAAAGTGACGATTTTTCTTCGAATACATCACGTAACCTGCATTTCGGAAAGATCAAGAACGATGACAATACACTTTTAGATGAAGTAATCGTAAGTGTATTCAGAAATCCACATTCATATACAGGCGAGGATGTAGTCGAAATTTCTTGTCATGGTTCGGTATTCATACAGGAACAACTGTTGCAACTGTTGATCAGAAAAGGCGCAAGAGCAGCAAATCCCGGTGAATTTACACTTCGTGCTTTTTTAAACGGTAAGATGGATCTTACACAGGCCGAAGCTGTGGCCGACCTGATTGCATCCAAATCGGGTATTGCGCACCGTATGGCTTTGCAGCAAATGAAGGGCGGCATATCAAAACAAATAAAGCAATTGCGTTATCAGTTAGTAGAATTAGCTGTTTTATTGGAGCTGGAGCTCGATTTCAGCGAGGAAGATGTTGAATTTGCAAACAGGGATAAATTGTCTGAACTCTTATCTGATATTCGGGCAGAAGTGGCTGTTTTGTTAGAATCTTATGCTATGGGCAATGTCTTGAAAGGCGGAATTCCTGTTGCTATCATTGGCAAACCGAATGTGGGGAAATCAACTCTTTTAAACATCTTTCTGAATGAAGACAGAGCCATTGTTTCTGAAATACCTGGTACAACAAGGGATGCTATCGAAGACACTATTATCATCAATGGAATTTGTTTCAGATTTATTGATACTGCGGGCTTACGCGATACTTATGATAAGGTTGAATATATTGGTGTTGAAAGAACTTATGAAAAGATTGAACTTGCATCAATTATCCTGTACCTTTTTGATATCAGCGAAACCGGCATTGGCGAGATAAAAGATGCTATCAGCGACTTCCGAAAAGAGATTGCAGGTAAGGATAAAAAGCTTATCATTATTGCAAACAAGATAGATAAGCTTATTGAGGCGCCTAAAGGATCTAAAGATATTCCTGAGATGGATATAGTTTTTATCAGCGCTAAATGCAGAGAAAACATACACCTGATAACGGAAAAACTTGTACAGTCAGTGAGCGATGGCCATCTAAGTACAAACGAGACAATGGTTACAAGTTCGCGTCATTATGAAGCCCTTATTCGTTCTCAGGGATCTTTAGATAAAGCAATGAATGGGTTAAACAATGGGCTTTCGAATGATTTATTGGCAGAAGATATTCGTACTGCGTTACATTATCTTGGTGAAATAACAGGCGATATTACGACCGATGAAATTTTAGATAATATTTTTAGTAAGTTCTGTGTGGGAAAGTAACCGGCACAAAACAAACAAATAAACCATTCATTAATAAAAACATAATGCCCGAAATTGACAACGCCGTTCTCGAAAAAGCCAAAAGCTGGCTTACAGGAAATTTTGATGAAGAAACAAAAACGCAGGTTCAGAACCTTATTGATAATGATCCTGAAGAGCTTACTGATGCCTTTTACCGCGAGTTGGAATTCGGGACAGGCGGGCTTCGCGGAATTATGGGAGCAGGCACAAACCGTATGAATAAATACACGGTGGCAATGGCTACACAAGGGCTTGCCAATTACCTGTTAAAGATGTTTCCTTATGAAAAGCCTGTGAAAGTGGCAATAGCGTACGATTCGAGAAACAATAGCAAAGTTTTTGCACAGATCAGCGCTGATGTTCTTTCAGCAAATGGAATAAAAGTTTTTCTCTTCGATGAACTCCGTCCGACACCTGTACTATCTTTTACTGTAAGGCATTTGCGGTGCCGGAGTGGCATTGTTATCACGGCATCACATAATCCGAAAGAATACAACGGATATAAAGTGTACTGGGACGATGGCGGACAACTTGTGAATCCTCACGATAACAATGTAATTGCGGAAGTTCAGAAAATAAAGGGCATTGAAGACGTCAGAATGAACGCTGTTAAAGAAAATATCGTGGACATAGGCGAAGAAATTGATAAAATTTACTTAGAAAAGGTAAAAGGTCTTTCACTGAATCCTGGTATTATAAAAGCGCATGCGGATTTAAAAATTGTTTACACACCCATTCATGGGAGTGGTGTAAAGTTAGTCCCAAGAGCATTGAAAGAATTTGGTTTTACAAATATTATTTCCGTTGATGAGCAAAATTTGATTGATGGAAATTTTCCTACCGTTAAATCGCCCAACCCTGAAGAGCCTGCTGCGCTTGAGTTTGCTTTATTAAAAGCAAAAGAAACGGATGCGGATATTGTTCTCGCAACCGACCCGGATGCTGACCGCGTAGGCGTTGCCGTAAAGAATAACCAAGGGGAATTTATTTTGCTTAATGGAAACCAGACTGCTTCGCTATTGATCTATTATTTAATGAATGCATGGAAAGAAAGGCAGTTGCTCACAGGAAAAGAATATATCGTAAAAACCATTGTAACATCCGAAATTCTAAAAGATATTTCTACATCTTATGGAGTAGAATGTTTTGATGTGCTTACAGGTTTCAAATATATTGCCGAGAGTATCAGGCAAAACGAGGGAAGCAGAAAATTTATCGGTGGCGGAGAGGAAAGTTACGGTTATCTTGTGGGTGATTTTGTGAGGGATAAGGATGCCGTTATTTCGTGCAGCATGATAGCAGAGACTGCTGCATGGGCTGCCAGTAAAGGAAAAACAATGTATCAGTTGCTGATTGATATAAGCCTTCAGTTCGGACTGTATAAAGAATCGCTGTTTTCTCTTACGAGGAAAGGAAAAGAAGGGGCTGAAGAAATTGCACAAATGATGGTTAATTACCGTAATAATCCAATACTTTCAATCAATGGAGTTGATGTAATACTTATAAAAGATTATTTGTTGCAAAAAGAAAAAAATGTACAAAACAATACTGAAAAGCCGATTCTGTTGCCAAAATCTGATGTTTTGCAATTCTTTCTTCGCGACGGCAGCAAGATCACGGTACGTCCTTCGGGTACAGAACCAAAAATAAAATTCTATTTCGGAGTAAAAGCTGAATTGCCTGATGTTTCTATGTTTGAAGGAATAAACAAAATGTTGGACAAAAAAATACAGGGCATTATTTCATCAATGCAACTGAAATAATTTAATGCAATATGAAAAATTATCTGTTACTCTTCATTTTCTTTTTCACATCCACATTATTTGTAAACGGTCAACAACCTTTTACAAATCAGGCTTTCCAAAGCAAATACCACATGCTCGACTCTTCAGAGCTTTATTCACCGCCGGTAAAATCAAAGTCATTCACTCCTACAAGCCCTCCGCTTGCGCCTGTTCGTTCGATAGCTGAATTTGAACCAACTGAAGCAGTTTTAGTCGCATATCCGGGACAATTTGGCATCCCCATATCTCTCATTGCAGAAATGTCGCAGGATTGCAAGGTAATTACAATTGTTGAAAGTTCTGCACAGCAGACAACAGTT
>JBBAAT010000189.1:0-5674 GCA_041658145.1 Bacteroidales bacterium
GATGAACATCCATCGAAGTATCGCTGTATGCTCTCTTTCGGTTGGGACAAAGATATAAAAAATAATTGCAATTTTGTTTGGATTTTAAGACAGTACCTTGTGAGGAAGCGGCTGTGTCGAAGAGTGAATATTTATAGTGTTTATCAATATGATGAAAGGAGGCTTCGACACGTCCCGAAGATGGGACGGCTCAGCCTGACTAATAATTGAAGAGAACTTATGTTAATTGTTAATGATAATTTTTTTTCAGCACCTCAAAAAAAGATTTTACCGTTATATTTTAGAAATGTTAATTTTTCGTAAATTTGCACAAACATCATAATTATGACCGGAATAAAATACATAACAGACGAAAAAGGGAATAAGCAATCTATTGTGATTGACTTGAAAAAATGGGGAGAATATATTGATGATATTCTTGATGCAATTGAGGCTTCACAAAGATTAAAAGAACCTTCTGTTTCATACAAAAGCGCAAGAAAAAAGTTTATAAAAAAATAATGGTTTACGACATCAGGATTAAAAAATCTGCGCTTAAAGAATTGGAAAAATTTCCTCGGCAGGCAATTGTTGCAATAGATAATAAAATACTTGGACTTGAAATTGATCCAAGGTCGTCCGGTTTTAAAAAACTTACTGCAATACCTGATATGTTTCGAATCAGATGCGGAGATTACAGGATAATATATACAATAAACGACAACGAAAATATAGTAGAAATTCTGAAAATCAAACACCGTAAAGAAGCATATAAATAATAAATTATTTTTTTCAAATCATCCTGCTTTCGTAAAACATAGAATATCCATAGAAGAAGTCCATTAATAAAGCTTTCTCGTAGCGTCAAACAAAACAAACATTCATGCCTTGCCGGCAGGTTTGCTTCTTCATCAAACACAATTTTTTTACATCTCCTGCTGGAAAAATTATCAAATTGAAAATGCAAACAGTTAAAGTAAAAGATATAACAGGGCTTTTTTATAAAGAATTGTCGGATATTTATTCTGAACAGGAAGTCAGAAGCCTTGTGTATTATGTGCTCCGGAGAGTACCTGGCTTTTCAAAAAGCGATACCGTAATCAGAAGGGAAGAACCTGTTGATAATAGTATTTCGATTAAAATAATTGATATTATCAAAAAATTGAAACGGGAAGTTCCCATCCAGTATATTTTCGGAGATACTGAATTTTACGGGCTTGATTTACTGGTGAGTCCTGATGTTCTTATCCCAAGGCCTGAAACTGAAGAATTAGCGGATTGGATAATTAAAGAGAATAAAAATTGCAAAGTTACTATTCTTGATATCGGGACAGGCAGCGGCTGCATCGCCATTGCATTAAAAAAACACATTGCAGATTGTACGGTTTATGCCTGCGATATTTCTGAAAATGCACTAAAGGTTGCAAAACAGAATGCCGTAAGAAATATTACCGATATTCAATTCTTTAAGAGTGATATTTTAAACATAAAAAAAAACATGGCATTTCCTGAATTTGATATTATTGTCAGTAATCCTCCTTATATAAGAACTTCTGAAATAAAACTTATGAAAGGGAATGTTGTAAAACATGAACCTCATGATGCATTGTTTGTTCCTGACACCAACCCGCTGATATTTTATAAAGCTATCGCTGATTTTTCATTAAATCATCTTCGTTCGGGAGGCAGTCTTTATTTAGAGGTAAACGAAAATTTATCAGTTGAGACTTCTGAAATGCTTGAAAATAATGGGTTTTGCAATATTCAGGTAAAAAAAGACATCAGCGGGAAACACCGTATGCTCAAATGTTTAAGGCATCTCTAAAAACTTCATCGTCATTGCGAATCCGTCAGCTGACGGAAGAAACGCCCAACCGTCATTGCGAGGGCTTTTCGCCAGAAGCAATCTCATTATCGCGCCGTGAGTGAGATTGCTTCGTTCCTCGCAATGACGCATCAAACAAAACTCGCAATGACGCTCTTGGAGTTTTTAGAGATGCACTTTATTGATCAGATAAAAAATATTTCCTGATTTTTGTATTACGGATAGCTTTCTTTAATAAATTTGGCGGATTTTATCGATTAAGAAAAATGACAAACCCCAAATTACATAATCAGATCACCAATCTTACCTTTTCGGGGTTTCTCATCACATTGGGTATTGTATTTGGTGACCTTGGCACATCTCCATTATATGTGATGAGGGCTATCGTTGGCGGAGCGGCTGGTGACGTCAATAATGATTTTATTTATGGAGCCGTTTCATGTGTTATCTGGACATTAACATTACAGACGACTCTTAAATATGTTGTAATTGCACTTCGTGCAGATAACAAAGGTGAAGGTGGTGTTTTCTCATTGTATGCACTAATCAGAAGAAAAAACCAGTGGTTATTTGTTGCGGCAATTATCGGTGGAGCTGCGCTGCTTGCAGACGGAATAATCACTCCTGCAATTACAGTAACTTCAGCTATTGAAGGTCTTAATATCATCAATCCTGAATTACCTGTTTTACCAATTTCTTTGCTCATAATTGCTGCTCTATTTCTCATCCAGCGATTTGGCACCAGATATATTGGCAAATGGTTCGGTCCTGTTATGCTATTATGGTTCGGCATGCTTGCTGTGCTCGGTTTTTTGCAGATCATTAAATTTCCATTGATATTAAATTCCTTCAATCCCTATTATGCGTATAAGTTATTGGCAGAATATCCTGAAGGTTTTCTCCTGTTGGGAGCAGTATTCCTTTGTACAACGGGTGCAGAAACTTTGTACTCAGATCTGGGGCATTGTGGACGTAAAAACATCACAGTTTCATGGATATTTGTAAAAATAGCACTTATTATCAGTTACCTTGGGCAAGGTGCATGGGTATTAATGAATAATATAACACCCGAATCAAATAGTAATCCATTCTATGGTGTGATGCCGCAGTGGTTTTTACTACCTGGTATTTTATTGGCCACTGCTGCAGCTATTATTGCCAGCCAGGCAGTGATCAGCGGTTCATTTACTATTATTAGCATTGCTATCAAAATGAACTTTTGGCCCAAAATCAAAGTCAATTATCCGACAGACATCAAAGGACAGATGTATGTACCAGGTATAAATTGGTTTTTGTGGGCTGCATGCACAACTGTCATATTAGGTTTCCGGAAATCATCTAACATGGAAGCTGCATATGGATTATCAATTACTATTGATATGTTGATTACAACTACTCTTTTAACATTTCATTTGTTCTATAATAAAAGAAGATCGCTTTTTATTATTTTCGGATTTCTCCTTGTTTATTTATCCATTGAAGGATCTTTTCTGTTTTCCAATATAAATAAATTTTACAATGGAGGTTGGGTCACTATTTTAATTGCAGGAGTTCTTTTTACAATTATGTTTGTATGGTATAAAGGACGAATTATCAAGAAAAGGTTTTTTGAATTTGTTAAAATTGACAATTATAAAAAAATTATTCTTGACCTGAGCAGAGACGAAACGGTACCCAAATATTCTACAAACGTTGTTTACCTTACAAGGGCTGATTTTAAAACGGATATTGAAACAAAGATCATTTATTCAATAATTAACAAACGTCCTAAAAGAGCAGATACATATTGGTTTATTCATGTTCATATCGTTGATGAACCGCATACAATGGAGTATAATGTTGAAACAATTATTCCTAATGTAATAATCAGAGTTGAATTCCGTCTTGGTTTTAAAGTTGAACCACGTATCAACCTATATTTTAAACAGGTGATCGACGAACTTGTTCAGAATAATGAAATAGATGTAATCAGTCGGTACAAGTCGCTTAAACAGCATAATATTATGGGCGATTTTCGCTTTGTTGTTATCGACAGGATACAGAATTATGATTTTGATTTTTCACCATACGAACAATTCATCATGAATATTTATTCCATATTGAAACGGATCGGTATCAGTGATGTGAAAGCGTTTGGATTGGATACCAGTAATGTGGAAGTAGAGAAGGTTCCTCTAATAATGGAGAGTGATACAGGAAAAAGCCTTAAAAGAGTGTACTAATAAAAAAAACGTAACTACTCAGTAGCAGCGGCAGGAGGCAGTTGGCAGTGGCAGTATGAAAAGTAAAATCTATCAGCATGGTTAAGGAATTTAGGATTAAAACTCCGTAGGAGTTAAATGTTTATAGAAAAAATGAGCAAAACATTTCACCCGTCGCAAGCAATAAAGTGGTTTATATTAAGAAGGTAACATGCGACGGAAAGCAGAAAGTAAAAAGTAGCAGTAAGCAGTAGGCACTTGGCAGTCAGAAACTGCCTCCTGCTTACTCTATATAAAATAAAACGGGCTGAACAGTAATAAAAAAAACCGTCTCGCTTTTTTTTCGAGACGGTTTTTTTTATTAATGCTGTCGGTACCCTCCACTAATAATGTAGTTCTTATTAATCGGCTGTATTTTTCTTTTGAATTTCCTTTGATATGGACTATGGTATCTTCGCACATTAATTGATCTACGGTGCTTAAGCATTTTCTTAAATCGATGGTGCTTACTACACGATTCAAATGCCGTAATTGTGACTACACAAACCAGTAAAATAATATACCATTTCTTAAAATATCTCATATATTATTTTTAATCAGGTGATTTTAAGTTAATTAAAAAAAAATACGATTTTCCCAATTTGTAAAACTAATAAATTTTTTTGATTAACAAATTAAAACAGTAATATTTGTTTTTTTTTATTTTTTTTAATTTAAGTTTGAGATATTTTATTATTTTTATTTTTTAATATATAAATAGAATGTTATGAAAAAAATATTTACTCTCATTATTCTTTTTCAAACTATTTTATTGCTCGCCATAAATACTGAAACGCAGGCTGGCTTGAGCGGCACTTATACAATAGGAGGCGCTTCTCCTGACTATAATAATTTTACTGCTGCAGTATCAGCATTAAATTCGCAGGGTGTATCCGGGCCTGTTACATTTCTTGTTAGGGCAGGAACCTATGATGAACAAATCAGTATTACACAGTTTTCAGGTGCATCGGTTACCAATACAGTTGTTTTTCAATCTCAGGATAACGATAGCACATTGGTAATACTCACATATCCGTCTTCTTCTGTAGCCGCTGATAATTATACTCTTAAACTTGATGATGCTGACTATGTTATTTTTAAACGAATCACTATCCAAAGGACTGGTTCTAATAGTTTTGCGCAAGTAATTGATGTTTCGAACGGCGCCACACATAATCAGTTTTTAAACAACTGCATTATAGGGGTTACTACTGCAAGCCCTTCACTCAATTATGCATTGGTTTCTTCTTCAAATTCGGCCTTTGATGATAACTACAGTTCTTTTGTTAACAATTCTTTTCAAAACGGTTCTTATGGAATTAATTTTCCGGGGCAGGGCAGTAGTATGCTTGAACAAGGAACTGTAATCTCGGGAAATGAGTTTTCGAATCAGTATGCTTATGCAGTAAGCTGTTCTTACCAGAATTCTCTGTATATATCGGGTAATATAATAACAACCGCTTCTGTAAATACAAATTTTTGTGGTATATATGCTTTTTACTGTGATAACTCTCTTCGGATTTTAACAAACAAAATCAGTATGAGCTCCGGGGGCACAGGAATTTATTTGTATTACTGCGATGGTATATCAAGCCAGCGTGGTCTTACAGCCAATAATTTTGTTGCTATT
>JBBAAT010000190.1:0-5660 GCA_041658145.1 Bacteroidales bacterium
TGCAAGAGATTTCTGATGGCAATGACCATGCAGTTTTATTTTTCTGCTTTCCGCTTTAAATAGGTTTTTGCTTATGTTTCCCTTTTCAAATTCGGAAGAAATAAATTCATCAATCATAAACGAACAGGATGCAAGCTTATGTGAAGCGTCCCTGAGATGTTCGTCAACGAGTTCGGAATACTCATCGCGAAACGCGAGAATAGCCGAAGGTTCAATGCCAAGCAGCGGAGATTTATCGCAGACGATGTCTTTAAGCATTTCAACATTTTTATTGGCAATCTTCTTTGCTTTTCGCAATAAACCTTTTGAAAGATACGTCCTTCCGCTTAATGTATGTGCGGGCAGTTCCACACGATACCCAAGTTGAGTGAGCAGTTTCACCGCTTTGATTCCTATTTCCGTATCATTATAATCGGTGAACTCATCAGCAAACAAATATATTTTACCTTTTGTTAATTTACTTTCATCTCTTTCGGCAACAAATTTTTTAAACCATGATCTGAGTGTGATCTTATACAATACAGGGATACTGCGCTTTGTAGCAAAGCCAAGAATTGTTTTCGCAATCCCGGAAAATAATTTATTCGTTACAAAAAAATTGAACACAGCAGGAAAAACAGCGCCAATGCTATTCGTTCGCGTAATATGTGCTATCATTCTGGTGCGAAAAGGCAGGCCGTTCTCATCATAATAATGCTGCAAAAATTCTGCCTTAAACTTTGTGATATCTACATTCGACGGACATTCCGATTTACAGCCTTTGCAGGAAAGACAAAGATCCATTACATCATAAATTTCTTTATGATCGAATGGGTTTTTATTTGGTGAATTTGTCAGGAATTCCCTGAGAATATTGGCTCTTGCGCGCGTGGAATGAATCTCGTCTTTTGTGGCCATAAAGCTTGGACACATGATACCACCGATAATATTCGATTTGCGGCAATCGGCAGAACCATTGCATTTCTCAACGGCTCTAAGTATTCCCTTGTCATGAGAAAAATCAAATACAGTAGTAATTTCCTTAACAGGTTTACCGGGTTCAAAGCGTAAACTTGAATTCATGCGTGGAGTGTCTGTTATTTTGCCCGGATTAAAAATATTTTCAGGGTCCCACGTTCTTTTTATATGTTTTAAAAGTTCATAATTATGCTCGCCTATCATCAGCGGAATAAACTCTCCCCTGAGCCGTCCATCGCCATGTTCACCGCTCAACGAGCCTTTATATTTTTTTACAAGCATCGCCGTTTCAAGCGCCACTGTGTGGAACAACTCAACATCAGCCGGGTCCTTCAGATTCAGAATAGGCTTGATGTGTAGCTCGCCGGTAGCTATATGAGCATAGTAAACAACACCTAATCCATATTTGTCAAGCATTGCCTGAAGTTCTTTAATATAACCGGGTAGTACTTGCGGGCTTACAGCGGTGTCCTCTATCACAGAGACGGGCTTCCTGTCGCCCGGCACGTTGGAAAGCACTCCCAATCCGGCTTTGCGAAGCTCCCACACTTTTTCAATGTCGGAACCATATACTATCGGAAAATGAAAGCCATAACCAGCAGCACGCATATCTTCTTCCATTTTGCGCGCTTTTTCTGCAATCACATCTTTTATATGTTCTGCAAATTCAACAATTAAAATAGCGCCGGGATCGCCTTTCAGAAAGAACCTGTTCTTTTGCTGTGTGATATTCATTTTGGTGAGATCGAGTATAGCTTTATCCATCAGTTCAATGGAAACGGGATCATGCCTGAGTGCGATCAGATTGGCATGGAGCGAGTCTGTCACAGAATTAAGATGAACGCAGACCAACGCTTTTTCTTTTGGCGGCAATGGAACTAAGTTAAGTTTGATCTCGGTCATGAATGCTAATGTGCCTTCGGAACCGGCAATAAGTTTGCAGAAATTGAAAGGAACGCCACCTTTTTTGAATGGTTCGCAATCTGACAAAAGATCTATGGCATAGCCGGTATTTCTGCGTTTGAGTGATTTATCGGGATATTCTTTCAGTATCTCATGCTGATTTACGGGGTCGCTTAATATTTCATGAATATTCCGGTATATCTTGTTTTCTAATGAGTCGCCTGCTAATTTTATCTGAAATTCTTCTTTTGATAAAGAGGCGAATTCCACTTCACTGCCATCACTTAAAATTGCCTTAACAGAAATTGTATGATCCCTTGTACTGCCATATATCAAAGAATGTGCGCCGCATGAATTATTTCCCACCATCCCGCCTATCATACAACGCGAAGATGTGGATGTTTCAGGTCCAAAGAAAAGACCTTTTGGTTCTAATAATTTATTCAATTCATCAGGAACAACACCCGGTTGCACACGCGCCCAGTGTTCCTGTTCATTGATCTCGAGCGCTTGCGTCATGTATTTTGAAACATCCATAATGATGCCTCCGCCAACCACCTGCCCCGCTAATGAAGTTCCTGCAGTTCTTGGAATCAGTGATATTTTATGTTTTACTGCAAAGCCAACGATTTTTTTTATATCTTCAGTATTTTTCGGAAGAGCAACAGCAACGGGTATTTCACGGTATGCCGATGCGTCTGTGGCATACATCAGCAAACTGGCTTCATCAAAGTATAAATCACCTTCAATAAATTTCCTCAATTCAACAAATTTATCTTTTTCTGTTTTCAGGCTCATATAATTTATTTGATGGCATCAAATTTAACCTAAAATTTATTATACACTGTTCAAAATTCATGAGCTTGAAACTAATATAGATCGGCAATATGAGGAATGTGCGGATCACATTAAGTTTTACAAACAAATTTTCCCGTTTTTTCTTACAGATTTTATGTGTATATTTGTAAAATATTAGAACCAAGCAATCTTTTGCATATTAATTTTTATTTTTATGAGAAACATAGCACATCAATACGTTACCAATCCTTCCGGTGAAAAACTTTTTATACTTCTGCCGATTAACGAATATGAACGCCTTTTGAAAGAAGCCGAAGAACTTGAAGATATTCGCCTTTTTGATGAAGCTAAAGCCGACAAAACTCCTTCTATTCCTGCTGATGAAGTTTTTAAAATGATTGAAGCTGAAAGAATGAAGGCATGAAATACAGGTTAACGATCAAAAAGAAGGCTATTATATTTTCATATAGTATTTGTGTGTGTTCGAAAATTCACGTAAATTTGCAGAATGTTAATACTTAGCAAGCTTACGCCCACTGTATAAATTTAGCTACTATGAAAATATTATTAGACATACCTGACAGCAAAGTATATTCTCTTATGGAATTACTCAAAAGTATTTCATATGTAACGGCTAAACCTATTACTGATGCTAAAGCTAAACTGATGGAAGAAATAAGGGAAGCTGTTGAAGAAATGAAATTGATCAGGGCAGGCAAAAAGAAAGCTCGTAACGCTGAAGATTTTTTCAATGAATTATAAGGTAAAAACAATTGCTGTATTTGAGAAGCAAGCAAAAAAACTTATTAAAAAATACGCTTCTCTGAAAAATGAACTTTTAGAACTTGTACAGCTACTCAAAGAAAAACCTGAGCAAGGAACGTCCATTGGTAAAAATTGTTATAAAATCCGCATTTCCATTGTTTCCAAAGGCAAAGGTAAATCCGGTGGTGCAAGAGTGATTACTAACTTCGTGGTGACCGAAGATACTGTATATCTTTTATCAATATACGACAAATCAGAAAAAGAAAACCTTACCGACAAAGAACTCCATGGATTGCTAAAGTATATTCCTGAGTAATAAAACATAAAGCCCCATACAGAATAAAAAATGATTTATTTACTTTTGGAAAATTATTTACTTGAAATTTTTATTTATGTCAGAAAAAATATCAGATAAAATAGCTTCGGGAGTCGTTTCCGGAAAAGAACTTCAGGAAATTTTCCGTATTGCAAGAGAAAATGAGTTTGCACTTCCTGCCGTAAATGTGGTAGGGACAAATTCCGTTAACGCAGTTATGGAAGCAGCTAAAGCTGTCAATTCGCCTGTTATCATTCAGTTTTCGAATGGGGGAGCGCTGTTCTATGCAGGAAAATCCGTTTCGAACGAAAATGAAAAAGGCGCCATAGCCGGCGCTATATCAGGGGCGGAACATATTCACAAAGTTGCCGGATTATATGGCATTCCGGTGATCATACACACCGACCATGCAGCAAAAAAGCTGCTTCCCTGGGTTGACGGGCTGCTTGATGCCGGAGAAATTTATTTTAAAAAACACGGCAAACCCTTATACAGTTCGCACATGCTCGACCTTTCCGAAGAACCGCTTGAGGAAAATATTGAGATTTGTAAAAAATATCTTACAAGGATGAGTAAAATAGGGATGACGCTCGAGATAGAGCTTGGTGTTACCGGTGGCGAAGAAGATGGTGTTGACAACACAGGTGTTGACAATGCACGCCTTTACACACAGCCCGAACATGTTGCTTATGCTTATAAAGAACTTTTAAATATCAGTCCTGATTTTACCATTGCGGCATCATTCGGAAATGTACACGGAGTTTACAAACCGGGTAATGTTCATTTGCAACCAAAGATCTTAAAAAACTCTCAGGATTATATCCAAAAGAAATTCAACACTCCTGCGAAACCCGTAAACCTTGTATTTCATGGTGGTTCAGGTTCGGCACAGGAAGAAATCAGAGAGGCTATTTCGTATGGTGTTATCAAAATGAACATTGATACTGATACGCAATGGGCATATTGGAGTGGTGTAATGAAGTTTTACAAAAAGAACGAAGGCTACCTGCAAGGCCAGATAGGCAATCCCGAAGGCGAAGATAAACCGAATAAAAAATATTACGACCCGCGTGCATGGTTGCGCGATGGCGAAAAAGCTATTGTGGAAAGATTAAAAATTGCCTTTGAAGACTTGAATTGTTTGAACAGGTACTAAAATTCCATACTAAAATATAATCACAATAAGAAAGGCAGCCTTCACAGACTGCCTTTTCATATTGCAAAGCCACTACTTTGCTATTGATATCAGAGCGATTTGATTTCCGCAATCAGTTTCTGTAAGGTGGCTTTGGCATCACCAAAAAGCATCCTGGTTTTAGGATGGTAGAACAGGTCGTTTTCGATAGCGGCATAACCTTTTGCCATAGAGCGTTTCATCACGATGATGTTTTTTGCTTCCCATGCCTTAATAACCGGCATGCCGTAGATAGGGCTACCTGGGTCGGTTTCGGCAGCAGGGTTTACAACATCGTTAGCGCCAATCACAATTAATACATCGGTATTGCCAACTTCATTGTTCACATCGTCCATTTCTACGAGTTTTTCGTAAGGAACGTCGGCTTCGGCAAGTAATACATTCATGTGACCGGGCATACGTCCTGCCACAGGATGGATACCGTATTTCACTTCCACTCCCTTGCTTTCTAATAAGTTGTCTAACTCATGGCAAAGATGCTGTGCCTGGGCTACAGCCAAACCGTATCCGGGAACAATATATACTTTCTGTGAATAACTAAGCAAAACAGAAGCATCGCTTAAACTTATTTCCTTAACATTTTTATCGCCTGACTGAGCTGAACCAGCAGCGCTTCCGCCGAAGGCGCCAATAATTACATTCAACAGGGAACGGTTCATCGCTTTACACATTAAAATTGTAAGGATAGTACCTGAAGAACCTACAAGGATACCGCCGGTAAGCATA
>JBBAAT010000191.1:0-5625 GCA_041658145.1 Bacteroidales bacterium
TTATACATATTATACAAGGTAGGCGGTCGAAATGCATTACCTGCTGAAACACGAATATTGGATAATTCCCAGAAACCGGCTTTTATCTTTGGCATATAAACCAATCCTATTTTAGGAGATAAATAAGATTTTGAGGATTCATTATATTTGATCAGTGTATCTTTGACTGCATCAAAGTTCTCACCTTCATAATTTTTCCAGTAATCAAACCTTGTTCCGAGATATGCTTTAAATTTTTTATGCAAATTTAATTCTAATTGTGCAAATCCTGCCGTGATGTACTGCTTCCCCTGCATTGATGTGGATATTACCGTTTTACTTTCTTTATCCTGCCAATCAGATATATTCCATTCTTCGCATTTAACATCATTTAACCGATAGTCTGTACCTATGGTTAAAACATGTTTCTTTACCGGAATATCTGCCTGCAGATTAAAAGTATAATATCTATTGGGGGAAGTTATATTAATTTTTGCGGGACCACCATATTCATTAGCGCCGGATGCAGGTGTGATATAATTATTTTTATTATCAATTAATCCAACATAAGAAGTAAGTTTTATTTTATTTATTAAGGTATTAAATTTAAGTTTATATGAGTTTGAGAAATTTTTATAAGTACCTTGAAGAAATAAATAAGGTGTTATAGATATTTTTTTATTAACACCGTTATCAATTATTGTGACGGTTCCGTTATACACAGAATTCCCGGCAGAGTCAACTAAATAAGTTTGAGGATTTTTATATTCATATCCATTTACGGATGAATTACATGTAAAATTGAGATTGGTCTTTGGAGATATATCCCATGTAATTTTTCCGAAATACTGGTCCTGATTCCAATAACCGTTTCCTTTATCGCCTATCAGATAGCAATCTTTTCCTGTAATATCTTTTGTTTTCTCCCATCCTGTAACTACAATACTTCCTGTGCCGGCGCTGGCTGTTTTTACTATAAGTTGGGACGCATAGCCCTCAGAATATTTTTTATCCCAGCTTAAGTAAACTCCTATATTTTTCTTTTTGGTTAATTTATTACTATATCCTAAATGAGAAGTAAAGGTATTATATGTGCCATATCCGGTTCTGAAATAAATTGCTTCCTTTTCAGGATTTTTTGTAATAACATTTATTACTCCTCCCATTGCATTTCCGCCATACAGACAAGAAAAAGGACCTCTTATTACTTCAATCCTGTCTATAATATTCGTAGGAATAACAGACCATACTAAACCGTGAGTATAGCCATCGTTTAAGGGTTGCCCGTCCAAAAGCACAAGCGTTCTTTCTTTACCCGAGAAACCTCTTATGGTTATTTTAGAAAGAACATCAGAAAAATTGCTTCGGCTCAAATATAATCCGGATACGTTCTTTAGCGCTTCGTCTGCATAAACAATCGGACTATTTTCAATTTCTTCACTTTTAATTACAGAAACTTTTGCAGGAACTTCTATTGCTAATCTCTCGGTTTTTGTAGCCGTAATAACCACATCCTGAAGTTTTATTACTAATGGCTCAAGTTTGATAATCAGGTTATCTTTCTCTGCTTTGATTTTTTTTGTTTTATAACCCACGAAAGAAATTATTATGGAATCAATTTTTTTATCTGATTCAAGGATAAACTGACTATTTGCGTCTGTTGTTGTTCCCTGATTAGTGTTTGGTATAATTATGTTAACACCTATTAGCCCTTCGTGTGTTTGCGAGTCAATTACTTTGCCTGTGATTTTATATTGTGCAGATGCGTTTACAGATATTATCAATAAGATAAAAACCGGAATAATACTTTTTCTGAAATTTAACATAGTCTCCAAATTTTATTGGTTAATAAACGTTTCTTTTGTTTCATTTTTTTAACAAAGATGATTTCAACTGAAACAAAATTATCAGAACAGGATTATTGTTTTCTTAGTGAAACACTAAATTTTACAATTCGAGGAGGTTGTTTTTAATGGCAAATTTTACCAGATCAACGGAATTTTTGAGGTTTAGTTTTTGAAGGATATTGGTTTTATGTGTTTCAACAGTGCGGATATTTACAAATAATTTACCGGCAATTTCCTGATTGGAGAGCCCTTCTGCTACCAGACGAACAATTTCACGTTCACGTTTTGTAAGAGTATTGTATTTTTTATGAAAATCAATACCTGTTGTATTCTTCAGAATATGGCTTTTTTGCATTACCTGTATTACTGCTTCATTAAGGTATTCTTCTCCTTTATGAACGGTTCGTATGGCATTAAGTAATTCATCTTTTGAGGTGTTTTGTTTAGGAAGGTATCCGTAAGCTCCGGCATTTACGGCTTTGTAAATATATTCATCTTTGGTGTGCATGGAAAGAACGATCACTTTACTATCGGGATATTTTTTATTCAATATGGTAAGCAATTCCAAACCGCCGAGTTTAGGCATGGATATATCAAGAAGAAGCACATCCGGCATAAGCAACTCCATCTTTTCCAATGCTTCTTCTCCATCGGAAGCAACGCCGGTAATTTCAATATCATCCACTTCACTGAACATTGACAAGATGCCATCACGGAATATCTGATGGTCGTCAATGATCAGAACTTTTATTTTATTGCTCATTTCAATGGAATTTTAACAGATATTGTTGTTCCTTCATTCGGTTTGCTTTGAATATCAATGATGCCATTTAAAATAGCTACACGTTCCCGCATATTATTAAGCCCGTTGCCTTTATTAGCTTCTTCTGTCTGAAATCCGACTCCGTTATCTTGTATAACGAGGTTGACCTGTTCTTCATTTCCGAGCAGCTGTACGTTCGCTTCTTCTGCTTTCGAATGTTTAATAATATTGCTCAATCCTTCCTGTGCAATACGGTAAATGTATGTTTGTATCTTACTGTCAATGTTTACAGGGATTCCGTAATTTACATATTCAATTTTAATCGTATTATTTTTTGATATTTCATTGCAAAGATTTTTAAGGGCTGTGGAAATACCAAATTCATCAAGAATAACAGGTATCAGGTTATCGGAAATTCTTTTGACTTCTTCAATAGTATTGACGAAAAGAGACCTCAGTTCATTTAATGATTCCGTATTTTCATTCTTCCGGCTGTTGATTTCATTTTCAAGTTTCACTTTCATCGCCAGCAAATATTGCCCCAGTCCGTCATGAACTTCGCGCGAAAACCGCTGCCTTTCATTCTCCTGTCCGTCTATCATGGCTGTAAGACGTTTACTCCGTTCAATTTTTAATTCCCCGGCGGTTTTTGCTATTTCCGAAAGATATTTTGTTTCAACTTCAAGCATGGTTTTCTTTTTCTGTATCCTATGTAATCCGATACCGATAATACAGATGATCAGCATAATTGCCCCCGCTAAAGAATATGTTGTGAGAGCATTGAACCGCAAGGGGTTTGAAATTTCATGATCCGGCATGGAAACGATTAGTGTCCATTCATTATCTCCAATCGTTATTTTTTTAAATGCGGCAATGCAATATTCTTTGTATGCAAAATCAATGTATTTACCGCTTCCTTCCGATTTTATCTCTATGCTATCAAATAAATTTCCCGATTCATGAAGATATGCCGGATTATATGAATTGTTCCGATGCAGCGAAATTGAATCAAGAATCAGGTTTATGGATTTCCCAATCAATTTTCTATCCGGATGAGCAACGATATTTTTGTTCCTGTCCATAACAAACATATATCCGTCTTTGCCAACCTTTACGGGAGTAATAAATTGCCCTGAAATATTTTCAATCGTTGTCATCCAGCGCAATGCACCCGCAAAATGATTTTTATAATGCAACGGATAGGATATTGTTACTGCCGTCTTTCCCGACCTGTTAATAAATACATTGCTTATACAGGCTTTTGTACTTACAGTATCATTTATAAAAATTTGATTGTTGCAGCATTTTTCCATTACTACTTCCTGGGCGTCATCAGACGAATAACGGACAACGATTTTTCCTGTTGTATCAAGCAAAAGAAGAGCGTCAGCTTCCTTATGATGGAGATTGTATAAATTACTGAGAGGACAGTCGATTCTATTGCAATTGCTCATTACACCCGTATATGCCCATTTCTGAACCGTGGTATCGTGTGTAAGGAAATTAAGGTTTTGCGAAAATTTGGTAAAATAATTCTGCAGATTGATAGCGGAAATCTCAAGCGTGGATTCTAACTGCTGATTCCATTGTTTGACAAGAGTTTCTTTAAACTTAATATGGCTCCGCAATGCAAAATATGAAGTAATAGCAAAGGAAATGACAAATAAAAATATAAAAGAAAGGAACGTAAAATTAAAACGTTTGGTTTTTATCGCTTGCTGTGTCATGAGCGCAAAGATAATGGCAAAACCTGAAATATGGAGTTAATATTTATTAGGTTTTTTAATCTTCACACATATCTATATTCAAATCTGATATTTGTTTTGAATAATGTCCTTGGCTTTTCTTTAATTCCTTTTCTTTATTTGGATTTTGGTTGTTTAAATATCTTCCGAAATTGACGTTATCGGAATTTTCTTCATCAAAATAAACTTTGCCTCCTTCAATATTTATTGCTCTTACCTCTGTAAAAGCGGCGGCTACTTTTCGCCTTGCGCTTTCATAAATGCGTGTAAGCGTGGGACGGGAAACCTCCATGTGTTTTGCAGCTTCCAGATGATTTAACAGTTCGTAATCGCAAAGGCGTATCGCTTCGTATTCCTCAAAAAGCATAGTAAGCGGTTCCTGTTCGGCAATATGAGTACCATAAGGTTTAAACCCTTTAACTTTTGGCGGAGTAACTATTTTCCGTAGTGATTTCGGTCTTGCCATAATTAAGGTTTTGAACATAAGTTCGTTTAGCAAATATAATTATTCTTTTTAACAAAAACTAAAGTTCGTTCATAAGATATGAACAGCACATTGTTTAATGCTTTCTAACGAAATTCTGCCCGTCCATCAGTAGTTTAAAGTGGTCATCGGTTCGGATTCCTAACTCTCATTAAAACTAATTTGCTGATTTTTTAATGAACGTATGTTCATTTGGTTGTAAAAATTATTACTGAATATAAAGTTTTGATCACGATCATGCACTGAAAAAGTATATACAATTTACGTATGAATACTACCGTTAGTTTTTATCTTTGTTGAAAATTTTAATCATATCTTTTAAAAAACGCTATTATGTCAAAAATGTTAAAAGGAACAAAAACAGAACAGAATCTGTTAAAATCATTTGCCGGTGAATCGCAGGCAAGAAATCGTTATGACTTTTTTGCAAGTGTTGCAAAAAAAGAAGGCTATGAGCAAATTGCCGCCATTTTCCTTGAAACAGCGGGACAGGAAAAAGAACATGCAAAAAGATTTTTTAAATTTCTTGAAGGCGGAATAACGGAAATTACAGCAAGTTATCCCGCGGGAATTATCGGTACAACTATGGAAAATCTTAAAGCGGCAGCCGAAGGCGAAAACGAAGAATGGACGAAGTTATACCCTCATTTTTCGGAAGTGGCGGAAGAAGAAGGGTTCCTCGAAATAGCTACAGCTTTTAAAATGATAACAAAAGTAGAAGCAGAGCATGAACGCAGGTATTTAAAACTCCTTCAAAACATTTCCGAAGATAAAGTTTTTATTAAGGACAACAAAGTTTGGTGGAAA
>JBBAAT010000192.1:0-5619 GCA_041658145.1 Bacteroidales bacterium
TAAAATTCCTCAGTAGCTCAGTTGGTTAGAGCATCTGACTGTTAATCAGAGGGTCACTGGTTCAAGTCCAGTCTGGGGAGCGGATAAAATCAACCACTTGCAAGAATTTATAGCAAGTGGTTTTTTATTTAGTACATACAAAAGTACATACAACTGGAAAAATATTGCTGTTTTTTTAAAAAATGTAATTTAATTAGAAAGTAATTGTTAATAATTTTTTGTATATTTGCTTCCGAACAGTAACAAATGTTTTTCATATATTTACAAAATAATTAAAAATGTACTTTATTAAAAATAAAGTATCTGCAAAGACAAAACTGAATAGCTGTGATACCTTATGTTGTAGTAGAAATATCAGCAATAGTGCAACACAATCGTTATGGGCAAGTTTAAAAAATGACATCATGGTCAAAATTAAGGTTGAGCACCTATTGTGACAAAAAAATTAGAACAGTGGAGACCAGAAACCACTCCATTGCAACGGAAAAAAACGGGGCTAAACTGAAAAGCCATACGAATAGAAAATTTTAAAAAAAAGAAGTGAAAAAAAGTGTATTTTTAACTACAATTGCAATTGCTGGACTTGTAGTAGCAACCTTTGCTCAATCTAAAGATGTAAAACCAGATATTAAGTATCGAAGAAGTTCATTGCATACAATAATCGTTGAGTCAGAAAATTTTCCGCAAAAGGAAACTATTTTAAAGGCGTTTAATAATGCTCCTTTTCCTGACAAGTATAATAATCACACAATTGGAGAAAAATCGTTTGACCCCCAAAAATATCCTTTAACAAAAGAAGAACGAGCTGGATTATTTAAAGAAAAATCAAAAATGGGCAAGTTAACATCCAATGCTGCAAATGTTAAAACTGATACAGCAGCTAAGGAATTTCCATTTCAAATCGAAAAATATCTAAAACAAAATAAAGTTGCCAATAAGTTGGCGGCAAAATGGTTTAATAGACAAGCTGACGGATCGTTTGATATGAATTTAATTGGGGAAAGAGGTTCTTATAATGCTTCTGAAATGGAAGCAAACATAGCAAAAGGTTCAGCAAGGGGAACATCATCTTTGGCTGATGCTGGTATTGAATTAATAGGCAACACATTTGTTGTAATATCCAAGTTTAATTTTGTAAATAATGAAGTAGTTGCTGCGATTGCAAGGGATGCAGCAAAGATTGCAGCAGGTCAGATTACAAACCCACTTGCACAAACAACTGCTTTAAATGCTGCAGATAAAGCATATGAAAAAGCTAAAGAAGGATATTCTGTATGGACTACCTCATACCTGTATAAATTAACCTGGAATGATTCAACAGAAGCTATATTCTATAATGATTTATGGATGGATAAAAAGAATCTTGACCCAAAGAAAAAAGAAGCATTTGACAAAACAGATTTATTTAAACTTGAATTTATTGGAGACGAGAAAGCGGTAGGTCTGGTTTTATTTTCATTAAAAGAAAAAAGAACAGAAGAGCAAATCGTAGAAAAAGCTACTATAAGAACAATTGATGCCGTTTATGCTAAACTTCAGAAAGAATATGATGTATTTAAACCTAAAGTACCTCTTTTTTCTGGAGATCCAATTACTGCAAAAATTGGGATAAAAGAAGGACTAGAAGGTGGAGAAAAATTTGATGTTCTTGAACAAACGATTGATGAAAAAACAGGATTAACTAAATATGTCAGTAAGGGAACTATAAAAGTTGATAAGGATTTCATTTGGGACAATAGATATAACGCAGCAGATGAACCAGTAACTACAGAAGCTATTGCAGGAGCTGACACAAAACCAGCCATTGATCGAACCACATTCAAAGGAGGAAATAATTTTTATTCGGGTATGCTTATTAAACAGTTAAAATAAAATAAATTCAATTAATAACTTAAAATAAATTGTAAAATGAAAACAATCAGAAAAAAAACATGCTTGTTATTATTATTGATATTAGGCTTTTCAATAGTAGTAAATGCACAAAAAAAGAAGAAAGCCGATAAAGATACTGAAAAATGGAGATACGAAATAGAATGTGTAAGCGTAGGAGCTCAAGGTTCTTATTTAATAAAAGTTTGGTCGTATTCCAAAAAGTCTACAATTGCAATTAATCAAGCAAAGAAAAATGCAGTTCATGGTATTATTTTTCAAGGATTTACCGGAAGTGGTTCAGGTTGCACTCAAAAACCTTTAACCAACAATCCTGCTCTTGAACAAGAAAAAGAAGTATTTTTCAAAGATTTTTTTGCTGATGGGGGCAAGTATATGAAGTTTGTAAGTGTTACCGGAGATGGTAATATAAATGCCGGAGATATACAAAAAATTGGTAAAGAGTATAAAATTGGAGTAGTTGTATCTGTATCTAAAGACCTGCTTCGTAAGGATTTAGAAGCTGCAGGAATTGTTAAGTCTTTAGGTTCTGGATTTTAATCATTTAAAAATAAAAATATGAAAAATAAACTTTTAATTATAGTCGTTTGTGTTCTAAGTGTAGTTTTTATTTGGAGCTGTAAATCATCACCACAAAAAAGTATGTCCGGAAATTATACCTATAAAACAGAGTGCATGGGTATAGAGCTTGATGGCTCACAAACCTTAAAAGCATGGGGTAATGGTCGAAATAGATCAGATGCTATTGAACAATCTTATAAAAATGCTGTAAAAGACGTACTCTTTAATGGTATTAGCAATGGCAAGACAGATTGCAATGTTAAACCCGTTATTTTTGAGGTAAATGCTCAAGAAAAATATGAAGAGTATTTTAATAAATTTTTTGCTGATGGAGGCTCTTATAAAGAGTTTGTATCTGAGAAGGACGGATCTAAATATCATATTGAGATGATGAAAGAGCGAAAAAAAGCCGGATCTCAGGAAACTTATGGTATAGTTGTTCGTGTACTTAGAGCAGAACTTAAGCAAAAAATGATAGCTGATGGCATTCTTAAATAAATTAACTTAAATTTAAAACAGAAAATAAAATGAAAAAGAGATTTAACACAGCACTATTGGTCGCTTTTATGCTGCTATGTGCAAATTCGGCTTTCTCTCAAGCAAAAAAACCAACCATTATGATTTTACCAAGTGATGTTTGGTGTAATACAAATGGTTATATGACTGAATATGATAACCAAGGCACTAAAGTAAAAGTTCCTGATTATAAAAAAGCTTTTCAAGAAAATGCAGATTTACTTTTAGTTATTAGTAAAATTAATGGATTGATGGCTGAAAGAGGTTTTCCATTAAAAAACGCCGAATCAGTTTTAAAAAGCTTAGCTAACGAAAGTGCCGAAGATGCTATGTTGACCAGTAAAGGTGGCGCAAGTGTTAATGAAAGCCCCATTGATAAACTAAAGAAAAGTGCTAAAGCTGATATTATCATGCAATTAACATGGACAGTTAACACTACAGGTCCTAAAAAATCGGTCACTTTTAATTTACAAGGATTAGATTCTTATACCGACAAGCAAATTGCAACAGCTGCTGGTACAGGTGCTCCATCATTTTCGGCTGAACTACCTGTTTTATTGGAAGAAGCTGTTCTTGCTCACCTTGACAATTTTAATAATTCGTTACAAGCCCATTTCGACGACATGTTCGAAAATGGAAGAGAAATAACTATTAGAATCAAAAAGTTTGATACTTGGGATGGTGATTTGGAATCTGATTATGATGGAAAAGAATTGAGTTCTCAAATAGAAGATTGGCTATCAAAAAACACTGTTAAAAGCCGTTTTAGCACAACTGATGCTACCGAGAATATGATGTTTTTCGAACAGGTAAGAATACCTCTTTATGACGCATCAGGGAAAGCAATTGATGCAAGAGGGTTCTGCAAAGATTTACAAACCTATTTGAAAAATCCACCCTATAGCATTGTAAATAAACTAATGATGAAAGGATTGGGTCAAGCAACAATTGTATTAGGTGATAAATAATTAATTTTAAAAAATAAACAAAATGAAAAAGAATAAATTCGTTTTATTGCTAGCTTTTGCTTTAAGCATTAGTTTTGCACAAGCACAGAATTCAGATGGAAAAATGACTGACAAAGGCAGACTAGCTCTTGCAGCATGGGTGCCCGATCAAATTGAAAATATGCCAGTTGCATCTAGGAGCAATCTGGAAAATAAACTTAACCAAATCATTACAGCCAATGGTATGGCCGGTAATGCTATGAATTCGAGGTTTATTATTTCGGCTAACGTAACTGTAACGACTAAGGACATTACCCCTACTGCTCCTCCTATGCAAGCCTATACCATGGACGTAACATTATATATTGGTGATGGTTTTGAGGGTAAAGGCTTTTCCAGTTACACAACCACAGTTAAAGGCGTTGGCGAAAATGAAACCAAAGCTTATAATGCTGCACTTAAAAACATAAAAACAAATGACCCCAACTATCAATCTTTTATTGAAAAAGGGAAAACTAAAATTATTGAGTATTACAATGCTCAATGCGACTTTATCATTAAAGAAGCGAAGGCTCTTGCAGGAATGAATAACTTTGACGAAGCCATATGGAAATTGACATCAATACCTGATGCTTGCACCGATTGTTGGAATAAATGTATGGCAGCTGTTGCTCCTATCTTCCAACAAAAAATCGATTTTGAATGCAAAACTAAACTTACTGAAGCTACCAATATATGGAATGCCGGTCAAAGCTGGGATGCTGCTGAACAAGCTGGTGCTATTTTAGCAACAATCGACCCCAAAGCTGCTTGCTTTAATGAAGCTAAAGCCTTATCTGATAAAATTGCAAAAAGAATCCAAGAGGTTGATAAACGTGAATGGAATTTTAAATATGATAAAGAAATTGGCCTTGAAAGAGATATGATTAAAGCATATAGAGATGTTGGTGTTGCATGGGGCAATGGTCAACCACAAAATGTAACTTATAAAAGCTTGTGGTAATTCTATTTTAATTTTATGATAATAACATGAAAATGTTATTAGAATCAAATAAACCAGCCCATAACAACCGCTTAGCCCAATTGCGAAAGGTTTCCGCTGGGTTTTAAGTTTCGTTTGACTGACCAGGCAGAATAAATATTAAATTTGAATCGATAAAACAAACTCATTAAAAACGCCGTGAATGGGCAACTGGACCAGGCGGCGGACCGTCTGGGGAGCAATTAAAATCAACCACTTGCAAGAATTTAAAGCAAGTGGTTTTTTATTTAGCACATACAAATTAATGTCGTTTAGTTAAGGAACGTTCGACCCCAGCAGGGGTCGTATGTTTATAGCACAATGCAATTTCTATAAACATTCGACTCCGAAGGAGTCGTACAAAAACGCTTAACTAAACGACATTCACATACAAATGGAAAGATATTGCTGTTTTTTTAAAAAATGTAATTTAACTGCTTTTATTTATCATATATTTGTATTGGTCAATTAAACGAAATTTGAGACCATTAGACAAAATACCAAATAACAAATGATTACAAACGACAATAAGTACTTAAAGTTGAACAAAGCCAATAGTTATAATTCATAGTTGCCGCTCTTAATAATTTATAATAAAGCTATCTGTAAACTGATGGTGATGTCGCTCATAGAAATATTCGTTCATTTCGGACAGATTTGAGCAGGGACGAGTAAGCGAAAAAG
>JBBAAT010000193.1:0-5617 GCA_041658145.1 Bacteroidales bacterium
GAATTGCTGCTGTTATAATTATTCCAATTGCAATAATTAGTGTATTAAAATGCTGCTTCATAATAATGTGTTTTTTAGTTAATATTTATACAAATTTTTGCAAATTTATTTAAAATTGTACGAAATACTTGCATGAAGTTTAAATATTTCTTACGCTTGCATATTATTTTGAAAATATTGGCTTTATCTAAAATAATATTAATCGGTAATAAGTAATTATAATCATTTGCAACCGGATATACGAAAATCTCAATATATTTATAATCTGGTGTTTATACTGGCGAAATGGAATAACAGCAGGCATTATTGATATAGTAGAAATAACGGTAATACAGCAAGCCATATGTTATGGGCAAGTTTTAGTAAAACGAAATGTAACAGCAATCAATCATCATTTAAAAACACATATTTATTAACTAAAACATTATCATTATGAATTTCTTTAATTTCTTTAAATCAAAAAAGGAAGGCAAACCAAAAAAGGAAAGCCAATCAAAAAAAATTAGCCAACCAAAAAAAATTATGGCCATCGATTTTTTAGATGATTGTTCTCGTGATCTATTGTGTGGAATAACACTAATGGATTGTGAAACTTACAATTCAGATATACTTGTTCAGTGTAACAGTTGTAAAAAAAGTTTTAATAGTAAAAAATGGGTATCAAAATTGGGAAATTATAATATGGTAATATGTCCAAACTGCAGGAATTCTTATGGTCCACTACCCGATTAGACACCCAAAACGTGGTAATTCTCTTAGTATACAATCGGACTGAGCATTATGAAAATCCAGCAGCCAGAACGATTGGCATGTTTAGAAAAAGAAAACGACACGACAGACAAAGAGGTGCTCCGACATTACAGTTCGACACATCTTGACAGTGTCGACTAACAATATAAAAAATAAAAGTGGAGTCCAGAATCCACAATAAAAACGGGGCGACACCGAAAAGCCTTATGAGTAGGAAAATAAATCTATCCTAATTATGAACACAATATTTTCAAAGTTAAATATTTTCGGTAATAACAAAAATTCAAAGATAATTGAAATAACAATTAATGACTTTGATTCGAAAAAAGGAAAATATACGGGTCCATTAATTAATGGAAAGGCAGAAGGTACTGGCGTTTGGAAAGGGAAAGAGGACAAAGACGACTTAACCTATAGCGGCGATTTTTTTGATGATAATTTTAATGGTCATGGCACTTTAATATGGGGGAAGGATTTTATGAAATGGGAAGGAGAATGGAAGGACAGTAAAATTATTAAAGGGAAAGAAATTGGGCCTGGCACATCGACCTATGAGGGTGAATTTAAAAATGGCAAACCACATGGAAATGGTATAAGTATAAATGATGTTGGGAAATATGTTGGTGAGTTTAAATTCGGTCAACATCATGGATTTGGCACTTATACGTCACATAAAGGTGATGTCTATATTGGTGATTATTGTGAAGGAAAACCCCACGGACAAGGGAAATGGAATTTCATAAATGGAGTTACATATGAAGGTGGTCAAAAAAATGGTCAAAGACATGGATGGGGGAAGTTTAAAGATGCTGATGGGAAAGTTACTGAAGGATATTGGTTTTGTGGCATGTTTAAAGGTAATTCGGAATATTAATAAAATTATTAAGTGTTAAATAAAATTGGGGGAAATGAAATCATTAATAGCAAAAATTAAATTATTTTTTGTAAAAAAAGATAATGATAAATTCAGTCAAAATCAATTTTCAAAAATTGATAAATATATTCTTGACTTAGAAAATGAAGATCCTGAAATTCGTGAGTATGCAGTTTTTAATTTATCTAATAACTCGGAAGCAATAAAAAAGCTTATTAATATTTATTCAAATTATTTTTCTGACCCTTGGCATTCAAGCCTTGCAGGGAGAGTAATTGGAAAAAAAATTCAAAAAGATTCCGATAATCTCATAGGGCCTTCAACAGTAAGTATGATATATGGAATTGACGCCTCTGTTATTATTTGCAGTTGCCAATTTTGTGGTTTCCCAAATAAAGGAATTCTCGCACCACCTAATGGCCGCAATGTTGCTTATTACTCGCAAGATAATGATAAAGGAGCTTATTCTATCCCAGTTCTTTGTGATAAATGTGGGAACAAGTTTTATGTAGCTTGGGATCAAGACCCTTTTTAGGTACTAATTTTTAATATTAATATTTGCGGCTATTAATCATTTAAAAATTGGCCAACAATGAATATGGTTCTGAACATAAAGTTAATTAATAAAAGGAAAATAACCAGCCCATAACACGGGCTTTCTGCAAGCGGGGCAGTCGGTTTGTAGGACAGTGCAGTTCTTTTATCTATCTTTGGTGTATTAGGACAGGAAACGGCTTCGAATCCCCCGCCAGCAGAAAGCCCGGGAACGTTAAAGATAATTATTCCGACTACGAATTTGTAACCGTAACTCCAGAAAATTATTGAAAATTTTTACGTTGACAATCTGATAAAACATATATCAATAGCAAGGTATGGATGTATTATTTTATAACGAAATTGATTCGTCGAAAGTACGAAAGCAATTTGATAAAGTGGTAAACTACTTACAGAACGGTGATTTTGCAGCAGCCGAAGTAAAAAAAATGCAAAATACGGGTTTTTATCGCGCAAAACTTGACTATGAAAATCGCCTTTTATTCAAATTCGCAAAATATAATGAAAAAGTTTACCTACTGCTGCTTGAAGTAATATTAAATCATGATTATTCGAAATCGAGGTTTTTAAGAGGCGCAGAAATTGATGAAAGCAACTTTCTGCTTATTTCTTCCGATAAACAAATTGAGCAGCATGAGAATCAATTTATATCGTATGTTAATCCTAAAGTTCAACATTTTCATTTACTTGATAAATATATTTCTTTTGATGACGACCAGCAATTACTATTTAGCCTGCATTTACCGCTAATTGTAATAGGATCGGCCGGTAGCGGGAAAACGGTTCTTACACTCGAAAAAATAAAATCACTGAAAGGGAAAATCCTGTACATTACGCTTTCACCGTTTCTGATTGAAAATTCGGTGCGATTGTATTATTCTTCCGGATACGAAAACGAAAATCAGGAAGTTGACTTTTTATCGTATAAAGAATTTATTGAATCTATTAAAGTACCTGAAGGAAAAGAAATGGATTATAAGATGTTTGAACGATGGTTTAACTGTTTCAGGCATACGGTGAAAATAAAAGATTCGCATAAACTTTTTGAAGAATTCAGGGGCGTAATAACTGGAACTGATATTGAAAAGGAATATTTCTCAAACGATGATTATATAAACCTCGGCGTCAGGCAATCGGTTTTCCTGGCACACGACAGGGAACAGGTTTATTCACTATTTGAAAAATATCTTGCTCATCTTAACGAAAATCACTTTTTCGATATCAATATCATATCCCATCGTTTTCTGGAATTATGCAAACCTGTTTATGATTTTATCGTTATTGACGAGGTTCAGGATTTTACAAATATTCAATTGTATCTGATTCTGAAATCGCTGAAAAATCCATCTAAATTTATTCTGTGCGGTGATTCAAACCAAATGGTTCACCCAAATTTTTTTTCATGGTCGAAAATAAAAACCATGTTTTATAAAAACGATATTAAAGGAAATGAAATAAGGTTTTTAAGAACCAACTATCGCAATTCGCCCGAAGTAACTGATATTGCTAATTCACTTCTCAAAATAAAAAATTTACGATTCGGGTCTATTGACAAAGAAAGCACTTTTTTAGTCAATGCCGTTGGTTCCATTAAAGGAAAAGTAGTATTTCTGGATAATACAAACGCCGTAAAAAACGATTTGAACCAAAAGACAAGAGAAAGCACGAAGTTTGCCATAATTGTTATGCGAAGCGAGGACAAACAGGAAGCAAAACAATATTTCAAAACGCCATTGGTTTTTTCTGTACAGGAAGCCAAAGGGCTTGAATACGAAAACATCATACTTATTGATTTTATCAGTAACAATGAAAGAGATTTTAACGAAATAACCGATGGCATTCAACGTGAACATCTCGAATCGGACGAACTGATTTATTCAAGGGGAAAAGACAAAACCGACAAATCGCTTGATGTTTATAAGTTTTATATCAATTCCTTTTATGTCGCCATTACCAGGGCGATAACCAATCTTTATATCATTGAGAAATCAAGCAAACATAGAATTTTCCATTTGCTCGGTCTTAAAGAATCAAAACAAAATGTTGACATTCAAAAACAGGTTTCAAATTCCGACGAATGGAAAAAGGAAGCCCGTAAGCTTGAAAAACAGGGCAAAACCGAACAGGCTGAAGAAATCCGGCAAAACATCCTCGGCACAAAAACTCCCGAATGGCAGGTTTTAACTTACGAAAAAGTAGAAACGCTTGAAAAAGAAGCTTTAGATCCTGAAAATTTCAATAAAAAAGCAAAAGATAAACTTTTTGATTATGCCCTGGTTTATGACGACGTAAATATTATGAGAAAATTATCGCAATTGAATTACCGGAAAGCAGAAAATTATGAACTGGAAAGAAACTCAATTTTTCGGCGATATTACCAATATTATAAAAGCGATGACGTTAAAATAATTATTCAGCAGGTAAATAAATATGGGGTTGACTTCAGAGATGTTTTTAATCTTACGCCTTTACATGCAGCGGCTCAAGCCGGCGCAATAAAAATTATCAACATGCTTCTCGAAATTGGAGCTAACCCTGAACTTATTGACAACAGAGGCAGAAATCCTTTTCAAATTGCAATTAATCATGCTTTTCTTTCTCCTGTTTTTATTAGCGCTTTCGGTAAAATATATTCTTTACTGATCACCGACAATATCAAACTTAAGGTTGATGAACAATTAGTAAAAATTGATAATCACAAGTTCGAATATTTACTTTTATGTCTCTTCATTGCTATACAGTCATCAGCTATTGACAAGAAAGTTAACTTATTAGGATTAGCCGGAGTAATTGTTGATGATTTTCTGGATATGATTCAGAAATTCCCTGAGATTGTTTTACCGGATTATCGAAAAGAACGAACGTATATATTAGCCAATCTTGCAAAAAATGAAATGCAGAGCGGGAATCCATATAATAAAAAACTTTTCAAACGGATTTCTCGCGGAAATTATATGTTAAATCCCGACATATCAATTCTGACAGAAGATGAATGGAAAAATGTTTATGATTTGATGCACATTTCAAAACCCCCGAGTGAAGAGGAAATTAAACAAAAAGCCGAAATTAATTTTCAAAAAATAATGGAAGATATTAAACAGAGATATCCGAAAATGTACGAACAAACGATTCCAAAACAAAAAAATATTCCCGAAATATTCAGGATTAAAACTGTTGATAAAAAAGCCAAAGCTGTGAAAACAGAAAATAACAAAAATGTTAAACCTGCAAAAACAGATGATAGCCAGATTGAATTTGATTTTTCGGGTTAACCGTTAAAATCTTTCTATTTTTGCACAAATCATTTTTTAATGCCGTTTTCAAAAAGTCCGCAATTCCGTTTCTTCGATGATCCGTTACGCATGTATAATGCAATGCTGGATGATATTGAATTGGCTCAGGATTATATTTATCTTGAAACCTACAAATACGGCAATG
>JBBAAT010000194.1:0-5545 GCA_041658145.1 Bacteroidales bacterium
TCAGGCCGCAGGCGTTATTCACAGCGACCTGGAACGGGGATTTATCAGGGCTGAGGTAATGAAATACGATGATTTTGTGTCCTTAGGTTCTGAACATGCCTGCAAAGAAAAAGGAAAGTTATCTGTGGAGGGGAAAAATTATATAGTGCAGGACGGCGATATATTGAATATACGGTTTAATGTGTAGCTGTAAGCGCTATACATCGCCAGCTTTTTCAAGCATTTCCATTATTTTCCTTTTAAAATAAGGATCTTGTTCATGTGTAAAAATATTTTGCAGAATATCTTTATTTGTGATCTTTTTCAATGCTGTTTTGCGGACAAGCGAGTCTGCGTCGTCATTAAAAATTTTTGCTAATATGAGCTGGTCTTTCAATTTAAGCACAGCTTCTTTTCTCACATAATAATCTTCATCATTGAATGCAATATATTCCAACGCTTTCTGGTCGTTGAGCATTTGAGCGGCAATTGCCCTTACATAATAATCTTTATCTGTTTTTGTAATTTCTTCAAGGATTTTATCGTCCGATATTTTTCTGAGGGCATCTGAACGAACATAAAAATTTACTGCACTTTTTGCAATTTCTGCAAGGATCTGCTGATCGTTAATAAAGCCGATGGCTGCACATTTGATATCTTTATCTTCAGCATCATTAACAATTTTAGCAAGAATATGCTGATCCCGGATATTAGACAATGCTTCTTTACATATATAATAATCTTCATTGAGATTCATTGCAATAGATGTAAGTATTTCCGCATCAGTGATTTTTTTTACAGCCATTATGCGAACATAATAATCTTTGTCATGACAAGCAATAAATCCCAGCGCCTGCTGATCGCCAAGGTTGTCAATAGCTCGCTGTCTCACATAGGAGTGAGTGTCTTTCTGAGCAATGTCAAGCAAAATTGCCTGATCTGTAATCATTTTTACGGCATCTGCGCGATCTAAGTAATCTTCTGCAGTGTATGCTTTGTTTTTAAGTTCTTCGAATGATATGTTTTCTTTTTCTTCCATGGTTCATAGTTTATAAAAAATAAAATTAAAAAATTTAGATAGAAAAATTGTCCGCCTGTAAAATCCCTATGTTATTTTTTTTTCTTTAATTCCTTCCACGTCTTCAGGTAATCCTTTTTGAAATATTTATACCATGTATTTCCATTGGTATTTTTATTTATAAGAAAGGATGGTTTTTGCTTGTTGTCAGCTGCAAAATCAACAGCAGCAAGCTTTTTAGCAAGCATTTCCTGTAAGTCTTTTGTGGAGTTTTCAGAGCAATTCCTGTTCCTCAATATTTCCAAAAACAAGAACGTATTTATGTAATTGTTTTTATCAAGAAAATAATTCGCGCATTTGTAAATGTAATTAGTGTCTTTGCGTGAAGCAATGTAATCATTCAATAGTACATGTGTAAGTCCGAATTGCCGAATATTATTTTCGGTAAAATATTTTTCACAATCAATATATTTATTGATAGCATCATAATATTTTGAACTGTTTGCAAGGCTTTCCGACTCTTCGGTTAATTTCTGGTAAGTGGCTGCATGGAGGTATTTCTCTTTACTTACCCTCGCCATCGAATCCTTGATTTTGCAGTTGCTGTTATCCTCAACGATTTTCATGCATTTTAAAAATAAGTCATCAGCAGAAGAATATTTTTTCAGGGCAATGTTCTGGTATGCCTTTCTGTAATATTCATTATATGTTTCCTGTGCATTTCTACATTGCTGGCTGAATATCTTGGTTTTAAGATCAGCCAATGCTTTTTGAATGGTGGTGTCTTCGGCTAAAGCATATTTCGCTTGTACAATTTTTACAAAGTCTTGGATATATATGGCTTTATCAAGTTCATTCCCCCATACTTTCACACAAGCCTTTTCAATGTAATTAAGAATAAAAGGCTTCGCTGCCTCAATTATCAAGGAGTCGAGCCTTGTATCTGTTTTAACAGGATATGCTTTTTCGATCAATTTTGCTGCTTCAAAATTCGATAGGGCTTTTTCCCCATTGTTATGATTAATGTAAGTGATACCTTCGGAAATGTATTTATCATACCACTGTTTTTTTATAAGAGTAGTTAAAGAATCAGTGGAAAGAGAAGTCTGAATTTCAACAGAATTAGCCTGTTGATATGCTTTTGCTGTTGCAATAGCGTTTTCTGCTTTATCAGGTTCGCCGTATTGAATATACTGAGATGCTTTTTGTGTAAGGGATATGTAAATGCCATTTTTAGCAATACTGATAGCTGAAGCAAGCTTATCACTGCATTTTATTTCAGTGTATCTTTTACAAAGATCACTTGCTTTCTCAAGAATAGTAAGCGCTGTGTCAAATTTAAGCTGTGAGTTAAAAAGAAGTCCTTTATAAGTATATTTTTTAACTAATTGACTCAGCAGATCATCTGCTTCTGATGACAAGATAATTTCGGCGGAATTTTCCTTCTGGTAATCTTTTGCTCTGAAGATGTATATTTCAGCAATATCAAGAATTTCCTTATCAATTGCTTTCTGTGAAACTGTAATAAATGATTTATAAATTCCATATTTTGCTTTTGCAATGTCTTTCTGAAGGTATTCATTGCAGGCAATTGCAGGAGTTGAATCGCAAAATAGTTTTGCCTTCTCAAGAACTTCAAGCGCTTCGTGAAATTTTTCAGCATCGATCAGTGTTTCAGAATTTGTAAGGTATGATGAAAAAATATTGTTGCCAAGTTGAATAACTTGTTTAAGTGTGAGTTGATCCGGACTGAGTTTTACGGTGATTGTTGTGATATTCTGTGAGGCTTTGTCCAACTCATTTTGCCCGAAATATATTTTTGCTGTCTGATAAAAAGCAGGGGAGAAGAAAGGGTTTGTCGCTGTTGATTTTTCGAAAAATTTCAGCGCTGAAAAAATATCTCCTTTTACAACATTTTCAATTCCTTTTTTATAATAAACCTTGTCAAGTGTGGCAAGCATCTGATTGATAATTACCCGCTGTTTCTGGGTTTTCTGGGTGATATCTTTGAATTTGCCCAGAAAATCAATAGGATCACCGGCCTGCAGGTTCAGTTTTTCGGAAAATGTTTTGCTTTTAAGTTCTTCAATTATTTTTTCGACCTCATTGAGTTTGATATCGAATACCTTGATCATTTCAACATTTTCAAGGTCTATGTATTGAAGATTTTCGAGCGCGGAAGAAATAACAAATTCGGAATTGTAATAATCGTTTATAAGCTGTATTTTCTTTTGAAACAGAATCTTTGAAGAATCGTTGTAATAAAATATCTTATTACTGAGTGTAACTTTAAATTTCTCATCAGCGGGAGAATCCTGAAAAGTGATATTGCCTGTTATCCCATAACCGGCATGGATAATTATTGCATTTACTGTGATTGGTTTTACCACCCCCTTCTCATTTTCAATTGATATCGTAAAATCCGCAAAATTAGGCAATAATGCATCGGCTATGCTAAAGCCTTTGTAAAGCACATCTCCGCCACATTTCCCATCTTTTATTTCAACGGATATTTTATATTCTTTTTTGCCGGTTTTTATGCGCTTACCGGAGTTTGTAATTAAAATCCGGTAATTGAAAGAGAACGAATATTGTGTGTAAGCAAGTATTTTAGGGATACTTTTAGAAAGTTCTTCGATGAAATAATTGCTGATTTTTTCTTTCCACGAAGCGCTTTCTGCGTATTTAAAAAAGAATGAATCCGCTTGTTTGTCAGTAAAGACCGTATCGGTCTGACCAAAGGAAATTTTTATGGAAACGAATAAGAAAAATATTAACTGTAATTTAAACTTCATCAAGATGAAAATATTATAGTGTTTAGATTCTGTTATGCCCCTGCCTGACACTTGCCCCGATGTAATCGGGGGAAGACAGGGATAGAAAATACCTGACTGCCGTCAGGCAAGTTTTGTAAAAATTTCCGTATCAGTATAAAAAAGAAGGAAGATTTATTCTTCCTTCCTGAGCGGTAAATGGGTCTCGAACCCACGACCTTCAGCTTGGGAAGCTGACGCTCTACCAACTGAGCTACTACCGCTTTTTATTATCAAAATATAATTTTCAGTTTTGCATCTGCATTTTTTTATGGATAGACTTGAATTTTGAAAAGTAAATTAACGATAGGATAATGCACAAAATCAGCAATATCACCAGAACACCTCCTGTAATATAAATAATCAACAAAAGGTTCGTGTACGAAGACAGTCTCTTTGCCAAAGTGTCGTTTTCACCGTTCAGTGAACCCATTGCTTTTTCGTATTCCGTCGCTTTTTTGTCAAACTCTGAAAATTCCCCGATAATCCTGGTATCAACAATTACAATTTCTTTCAATATCGATATGATCTTCTTCAAATCATCATTCCTGAGTTCCTTGCCCGGGATATTAACGTCTGTGTACTTCTGATATAATTTCTCTCTTTTAGTTTTCAGGCTGTCTATTGACTCTGAAAAAGCAATGTTTGCTAAAAAAGAAACAAAAATCAATACAACTATTTTTTTCATATTTATTGAGTTTAGTAATGTGTTTCAAAATTAGTAAAAATTACAAAGCCGGCAAAATAAAATTTACCCGAATTTTAATATCTCAACGCTGCTATTTATTAACCTTTTTTTATCTTTGCTATGTTAAAAATAGATATTATGGCTGCAACAGTTAGAAGAACCACAATACTCTTGTCTGCTTTGATTATTTCGATCATATCCTTTGCAGGCAAACCCAAATATTGTATAAAAGTTAAGATTAACGGGCTAAAGGATACTATATGTTTTATTGGAAATTATTACGGCGACAAACAATATCTGAAAGATACTGCAAAGGTTGACCATAATGGATATTGTGAATTCAGTGGCGAAGAACAACTTCCAGGTGGGATTTATCTTATTGTAACACCAGCTAAGAAGTACTTCGAGATCATCATTGATAAAGAACAGTTTTTCTCTGTAGAAACCGACACTGCTGACTTTATAGGAAAAATGAAAATCAAAGGGTCGTCAGATAACCAGCTTTTCTATGAATACTTGAAATATATTGATGCAAAACAAAAAGAGGCTGAACCATTTAGAGTGGCATTAAAAAAAATAAAAGAAAACAAAGATTCGTCAAAACTTGTGCAGGACAAGCTTATTGCAATTGATAAAGAAGTGCAAAAATACAAACTTGATTTTATGGCTTCGCATCCTGATGTTTTTCTTTCAAAAGTATTCAAAACATCTTATGATCCTGGTATTCCCGAAGCACCTTTGATGGAGAATGGTAAAAGAGATTCCAATTACGTATATATACAATACAAACAACATTTCCTTGATAGTATCGATTTTTCAGATGACCGGCTTTTGAGGACTCCGATATTTCACAATAAGATCAAACAATATATAACATCTCTTACTGTTCAACACCCTGATTCTATAATCAAAGGGGCCGACATGCTTATTGAAAAAGCCCGTGCAAATAAAGAAATCTTCAAATATGTTGTCTGGTATCTGACAAACTGGTCGGAAGCCTCGAATATCATGGGATTTGATGCTATTTTTGTTCATCTGGCAGAAAAA
>JBBAAT010000195.1:0-5539 GCA_041658145.1 Bacteroidales bacterium
GCTGGCACCACTATCTTCGCATTCTTTTCAAGTGAAGTTTCAAGGGCTTCCAGTTTTCTTAACAGTTGAGCATTCCCGATAAAATATTTATTGGCTGCTTCATTAACTAGTTTTATTGCTTCGGCTTCACCTTCGGCATGCAATATTTTCGATTGTTTAAAACCTTCTGCTTCTTTGATCTTTGCCCGTTTTGTTCCATCAGCAACAGTTTCCGCTGCAGTTGCAAAGTCAATAGCTGCGATTTTTTCATTTTCGGCTTTTACCACTTTGTTCATAGTTTCCTGAACATCGGTAGGTGGATCTATCTCTTTCAATTCTGTGCGTACTATTTCAACACCCCAGCTATGAGTTTCCTTAAGCAGAGTTTGATGCAATTCTATATTCATTTTACTTCTTTCGCTATTGGCAGATCTCAAAGTAAGAGTACCGATAATATTTCTTAATGTAGTACGGGCAAGATTAACGATCTGCCACTTGTAATTATTCACATTATAAATTGAATTTTTTACACTTTCTTCATCCTGCTTCACTCTAAAATAAACCTGGGCATCCACGCTGGCATTCAGGTTGTCGTTGGTTATTATTACCTGTGATTCTACATTTACCATTACTTCTGTTACGTTAACACGAAACATTTTCTCAATAACAGGAATAATCCAATGGAAACCGGGATTGGCAAAACGATGATACTTTCCAAATCTTTCGATCAGACCTCTTTCCGTTGGCCTGACGATCTTTATGCCCGAAAAGAAAATCAACACAATTGCAATAACAACATAAACTAAAATACTCATTTTTACCTCCGTTTTTATGAATGATTTAACATTATTAAATTTTTGTAAAAATACAGAATAAATTTAACAAAGGAAGTTAAATTTAAAATTTCGTCCATTTTTCAAAATCATTCCTAATTCAGTCACCCGACTTTTGCATTTGCTGCCTGGCTTGCATAAGCAAAACATTTATCCGCATCGCCAATCTAATCCACGATTATCTTGTGTAATTCACTGTAACCATTTGCCTTGATAAAGATGAAATATGCTCCTTGTGGTAAATCTTTTAGATTTAAGGGATAGCTATCTTCCAGATCGGTTTTTTCGGTTTTAATCAGCCTGCCCATTCCATTATATAATTCAATCGTTGCATTGGGAATCTTCTGTTTTACAATCAACGTTATGATATCCTTTGCAGGATTAGGAGAAACTTCAACTTTGTTATTCATCAAATGCTGATCTTCGATGCCAACAGAATTATTGAGTATTTCTACCACAGCGCCATTTGATGGTGTCCAGATTGAAATATTGGAAGGAAGAGTACAGGGAGGATCGTATGTCCCGACTTGTCCAACGGCAGTTACAACATCAAATTTAATAGTGCGTATTTCAATTTTCTGCTTGCTCACACAAACCAGATGAAAACCATCTGTTTCAGCCTGATCGCGTGTCCAGTTGTATGCTGCATCTGCGCTGTAATATATGTATAATGTACGTAATGGAGCGCCCCAGCATCCTTCTCCAACATAAACGGTTCCGTTCGCATCATCACGGATAAAGCCATTATCGCTGCCTGAAGCAGATGACGGTACTAAGGGCCATGTATATTTTAGTACATGACTGTGCCCCTCAAAACATAAATTCACTTTATATGGCTGGAAAAGATTAGCCCAGCAATCAATCATATCCTGATTTGGCGATGTTTCGGCATGTGGAACCATTGGTACATGATACTGAAGAATTTTCCAATAAGGCTCACTTGATGTACCTGTGTAATTTTGTAAATCGTTAGTAAACCAGTTCAGTTGCGTTGTATCAGTGCATACGTTCACACCTTCTACAACTTTAAGCGTATAAAAACGGAAGAGGTTACCGCCAAAAGAAAATGCATAATAATTATCAGAATTAGGAATATCAAAAAGTTCATAAATATCATCGTTAAATTCATGATTACCAAATGTTGCCATAAATGGTGCAATAAAGCCTCCATCAGCATCAGGACCAAAACTAAGCTGCCAGTCTTCAAGCCAGTCAGCATAGTAAATATTGCCAAGTCCAAGGTAATTACTTAAAATGAAATCGCCGCTGAAAGCGACAAAATCGGGGCGTATTTTAGCAACGAGTTTATTACCATTTTGTCTTTGAAGTCTGCAATTACCGCCTGTGCAGCTTTCAATCAAGGGGACATTGGTGCGCGAATCGCCCCCTGCAATAAAGGTAACAGGATCATTAGAATCATCGGAAATAGTTTTGAAAGAATATCTTGCACTTACTCCCTGATCATCTTTCACCACAAAATAATATTTTGTATCAGGTGTCAATCCTGTTAATTCTGCAAAATTATTAGTGAGTGAAACATAACTTGAACTACGATCTATCCCGTGATTCAGGGGATATGCCGACCAGTTTGTTCCCTGATCCATTGTTCCGTAATAAACCATAGCATTGGTAGAAGTTCCGTCATTTGACCAGCCTATTACAACAGTTGTTGAAGGATCATCGCGGTATGCCAATCGATAATACCTGGTATTTGCCATCAGATGATTTGAAATCATCAAAAGAGCATAAAGAAGAGTGAAAAAAAGTTTTTTCATTTTATTAAACTAATTGAAGGTTACTTACTCATTAATGATTTCTAAATATCTTTAATCATCTGATCAGATTTATTTTTTCGCTCATAGCCGTATCCCTATTTGAAAATTTAAAATTTCAACAGTTCTTCATAAAGTAATCTTGTAGGCAAACCCATAACATTGAAATACGATCCCTCTATCCGTTCAATAGCCACATATCCTATCCACTCCTGCGCTCCGTAAGCGCCGGCTTTGTCATAAGGTTTGTAATGGGTAACATAATATTCAATATCTTCCTGCGACAGCTTTTTAAAAAAAACTTTTGTCAAAGCATAGAATGAACAAGTCTTTTCTTTTGTTTTCAGGCACACACCGGTAATTACTTCATGCATATTACCTGAAAGTTGTGTGAGAATATTTACTGCATCATTATAATCTTTTGGTTTATTAAGCGCCTGCTCATTCATCCAGACAATCGTATCGGCTGTTATCACAAGTGTTTTATCATCCAATTCATCATCAAATGCAGCAGCTTTCAATTCGCATAGAAAAAGGGCTATATCTTCCCGTTTTAAATGCAGCGGAAACGTTTCTTCTACCTCTTTTATTTTTATTTCGAAAGGAATATCAAGACCTTTAAGAAGAAGCTGCCGCCGTGGTGATTTAGAAGCAAGAATAATATGGTAGTTTTTTAGTTTTTCAGACAGCATTGTTTTCGTTATCAAAACCAGTTAAAAATCAATGTCATTGATAATACACCTGCAAGCATAATAAACTTTGCAACATTGCTGAGAAAACCGTAATCAGCTTTATTTTTTGAGATATAAATTATATACCCCATATAAATAAAAGGAATGATCACAATAATATTCAGATACCAGAATATAATTTTAAGATGTTGCATATTTGAAAGGTAGGATATATAAGACAATGCAACTACAGATACTCCAACTAAAATGAGCAATATTATTTTTGTTTTAGGTATTCCAATAACAACGGGAATAGTAGAACATCCGCACTTTTTATCACCCTCAATATCCTCGATATCTTTAATAATCTCTCTGATTAATGAGATCATAAAAGCAAAAAGAACATAACCCCATATGACCATATGACCATCTAAACGAAGGGCATACATATCAAATAATATGACCACGATAATAGTCATGGCTGTTGCAAAAGAAACGATAATATTTCCAACCAGAAAATATGCCTTATATTTAACAGAATACAGCCAGAGAAGAATTGCAATTACAATATTGATGGCTCCAAGCTTGAACGAGCCTACCTTGTAACTGATATAAATGCCCAACAATATTGCAATAATGCTAAAAATCGTATGGAAAAGCATGGCTATTCTTCGTGACAACAACCTACCGACGATAATCTTGTCAGGCCTGTTAATTCTATCACTACGGATGTCGAAATAATCATTAATGGCATAACCTGCCGCAGCAATCAGAATAGTAGAAAGCACTAATAAAGCAAAATTCAGGTCGCTCATTGCAGGTTCAGCATGTTCCGACTTCATGATAGGAAACAGGATGCAATACCGGAAAAGATATTGAGCAAGACCAATGATAATCAGGTTAGGGTAACGGATAAGTTTTAATACATTTATCATCTGCCGTTCAAATTACTGTCAAATTTACTTTCTTTAATGATCTGCCTGCTTATTATTTCATATACTTCGTGATATTCTTTTTCATCAAGCATTTTAAGATGTTGTTCTATTACAGTCAAATCAGCCCTTCGGGCAGGTCCGGTCTGTACATCTACAGGGCTTTGATCCATTACTTTGGCGGCAGTTTCCATAATGAGAGGCTTGAGAATATCAAAAGGAATATTGTTTTCTTTCAATATTTCACCTGCAACATGATACATGTAATTAGCAAAGTTGCAGGCAAAAACTGCAGACAGATGAATCTTTTTTCTTTGTATTGAATCAATTTGCCTGACATCAGATGTGATGTTACCGGCAAGGGTTTCCAGTATTTGCAGATTTTCTTTTGAATTTGCTTCAATGCAAAACGGAACATGAGAAAGATCGACAGCACGATTTTTTGTAAATGTTTGTACAGGGTAAAATACACCAATATTTTTTGAAATTTTCTTTATCACTTCCATCGAATGAAAGCCGGATGTATGCACTATAAGGTTGTCAGCTGTCTTCAACTCAGATGCTATCACAGGAAGTGAAGAATCGGAAACAGAAATAATATAAAGATCAGCATTAGAACTCACCTTCGAAATATCACAGGTAAAAGAAGCATTCACTTTTCTCGCGAGATCCATTGCTGATAATTCACTGCGGCTATATACCTGCAATATTGATTTGCCGGCGCTTTTCAATGCTTTTGCAAGATGCGTGGCCACATTTCCCGCACCTATAAAAACGATTGTATTAATTGATTTTACTGTCATTGCCTGATTATACTTTGAATGGTCATAATTTTAACATTTTCAAAAGGTATAGAGGTATAGGATATAGAGGTATAAGGCGCACAAACCCAATGCCTTTATACCTTTATACCTTTATACCATATACCTATTTTATGTACATTTTTATCCCGTTTCTTGTATAAATGCATTGCCTTTGCTTCGTTTAAAAATGCTTAAAACAAAGCCTGAAAGCATGATTATTGCACCTGTCCACATAACTATGATAAATGGGAAAACCATTGATTTGATGATGACGACATCATCTTTTTCCTGGTCTTCAGAAAATCCAATCTTTCCGGCAAAAGTAATGAAGGTGAATATATCGCGATCAATAAAATGCTTTATTGCCGGAACATATACATTCCCCATCCTGCTATTTATAATAATGACGGGATATACTGTGAATTTTTTATAATAGTTACCATCATTACTTTTTTTCAAAAAATCGAGTTGATAAAAAACTCTGTTTCCTTTTGTTCTAAAACCTGCATAACTGACATAATAATCGTAGACAGGCAATATCTCTCCTTT
>JBBAAT010000196.1:0-5530 GCA_041658145.1 Bacteroidales bacterium
CTCAAGTCCATTTTTTTTATTGTTTATAAAATGTATCTCTCTCATCAATTTGCCATTCGGATAATATCCTTTCTGAATACCGGTACCGGCTTTATAATTTCCTTCACCAACCTTTATCCCTATATTGTTCCAATAGGTCCAGACACCGTCAAATTTACCTCTTTTGTATGAGCCGGTGATTTTAACCTGTCCGTTTTCATCCCATTCTTTTGATTGTCCTTCTAAGGTATCCTTGATATAATTTACTCCCGCTTTTTTCTTCCCGCTTTCATAATAGGCAATGGAAGCGCCATTCAGCAGATTGTTAGAATAGTTATCTTCTCTTTGCTTATTGCCGTTGAAATACCATCGTGTTGATTTGCCTTCGAGCAGGTTGTTTTTATAATTGCATTCCATTTGCTTTATACCGCTTTCATACCACCATGTGCATAACCCATCCATCTTGCCGTTGTAATATTTGAGTTCGGATTTTTTATTGCCGTTTGTCCAGTAGTCGGTTTTCGTTTTGGTGCAGGATGAAAAAAATATTGCTACAACTGAAATGAAGAATATTTTTTTCATTATAAATCAGGTTTTTTATAAAACTTAGCGGGTAACTTATTCAAACGTTTTTAATTCGAAATTATCAATATATAGAGGTTGCTTGTCAGGATTCCACACATATATTTTCAATTCATCATTTCTGGATCGTAGATCGGGCAGGTTAAAGGAAAAGAACACCTGTCCCCATTTTTCTTTTTCAATAAAGTATTCGAACTTTGAAGAAAGCCAGAAATATTTTTCGTATATCTGATTATCATCATCTCTGAAACTAAGAGTGGCAACTATTTGTGCGTCTTTGAATATACCGGTTGCATAAGCCCATAAACTGACCTGTATCCTTTTAAACGGTTTATCTGTCATTCTGGAAATGCGGTTGACGCATGCAGGTCCGTATTCGTCGCGTGCATCAAGCTTTATGGCATATTTACCCTTCCAGACTTTTTCAGTAGTGATGATGCTCGTATTTTTTTCCCATGTGTTTTTTTCTTCAAACCCATTAAAAATATAATAGACAGGCTTGGATTGAGGAATTGCATGTGTGCTGTCGGTCATGGAATACAGTGTAATGCCGGCCATTCCGTTGTAATCAATTTGTTTTATGATATACGGATACTTTACAGTAATAATGTCTCCGGTCTCATTCGGATCAACCAGGCTCGACCATGCATAAAGAAAATACGAAGTCTTACTATCCTTAACTATTTTGTTCAGTGTATGCAGATCCTTTCTCCCTTCGTTTTTATACATGGCGAATGATAAGGGTTTCCCTGCCTTTTCAAGATAATAGTTGATATAAAACGGAGAATTAACATTGATAACTTTTGTAATATTTTTATCACCGTACTGATCATTCCATTCTATAGTTTTTGCGGCAATATCTTTGAATTCACCGAAATGATAAGTTGAATAATACTTTTTTTCAACGATAGTGCTAAAAAGCCCTGTAATAAGGAAGATGCCAAGCATTGAAAAATTGAATACTTTTTTTTCTCTCTGAATAAAAGAAAAAATAAAAAAAAGTAAAAAAGGAAATGAGAAAAGTAAAATAGCGTTTTCCAATATCGGCTTTATCCATAAGGAATAATAAAAACCAACTAAGAAAGGCAGCAGAAACCAAAGTGCTGAGATGATATGAAATTTCCCAAACCGCACTTCTGTGAAATTGATAATATGACTGACAATAAATATTGCAAAAGAAAGGTAAAGCAGTATCTGTGAGTTGTTGAACAAAAAATAAACATGTTTAAAGAACCAGTTGTTATCAGGTACTGTCAGCCAGCTTATCCCTGCAGGGTTATTGATTTGGTGAATAATTACAAAAATGTTTGGAATGTAAAATATCACAGCGAATAGTATTGTAAAGAGGTATGCTTTGATATTTTTCCTATTTAGAAAAAAGATACCTGTAAAAATTACAATGCTTATGAATGCAAGTGTGAAATAATGTGAATATGCTGCAAGGCTTATGGATAGAGCAAGGTAAATAATATTTTTAGTATCGGTTCTATTATCGAAAAGCATTTTTGTCCAAAACCATACTGTGAGTAAGGAGAACAAAAGTCCCGGAATAAACGGACTTGCAAGCTGACTGTACATCAGCGGAAATTCAAGGAAACACAAAGCGGCAGCTACAAATAACCCGGTGTGTTCATTAAACCATCTTGCTGCAATGCGGTACGCAACATAGATAGAAAAAATCCCTGCTGCAATAAAAGGCAATCTGATAATGAACACAGATGTGCCAAAAACCTTGATCCACAGGTAAAGGAAGAACTCAATTCCGGCAGGATGAATATCTGCATAAATTCCTTTGCTGATGAATTCAGAAAAACTACTAAGTTGAGCACGGGCAATAGCGCTGAATTCATCATTAGTTAAAGAAAGTCCCCAGATATCATATATCCTGAGTAATGCTCCTGTAAGCAAAATCAGATACAGAATAGCCCGTTCATTATTATTTTTGATGAATCTGAGCATAATATCAGGCTTTAAAGTTTCTTTGTTTTGTGGCTTCGAAGAGGATGATGCCTGCAGCAACAGACACATTCAGCGATTCGATCTCGCCTTTAAGAGGAATCATTACCATTTTGTCGGATATCTTTAGGTATTCCTGCGAAATACCATCTTCTTCCGATCCTATGATAATTGCAACAGGTTTATTATAACTCACGGAATGGTATGGTTCTGTGGCTTTTTCGGTGCAGGCAATGATCTCTATGCCGCTTGCTTTTATAAATTCTATCGTTTGCTTTAAGTTATCTTCTCTGCATATTGGAATTTTGTATAGCGCGCCGGCAGAGGTTTTTACGGCGTCGGCATTAATTCTTGCAGAGCCTTTTGATGGAATGATGATCGCGTTTACACCCGCACATTCGGCGGTACGGGTGATTGCGCCAAAATTTCTGACATCTGTAATCCTGTCTAAAATCAAAAGTAATGGGTCTTCTCCTTTTTCAAAGATCATTGGCAGAAGATTTTCGAGCGGTTGATAGGATATTTCCGAAACAAAACAAATTACTCCCTGGTGATTTTTTTGAGAGATTTTGTTCAATTTTTCTAAGGGTACATATTGTGAAGGGATTTGTAATTCGCTGATGAGTTTTTTAAGTTCCCATGAGTTTTCACCTTTCAATCCGTTCTGAATAAGTATCCTGTCTATTTCCTTGCCTGCTTTGATAGCTTCAATCACAGGCCTGATGCCGAATATGATGTTTTCTTTGCTCAAGTGTTTATTATAAAAGATTGACAAAAGTAGTAAAAAGATAGAAAACATATTCAAAACGTCATTACAAACCTTGATTTTGTATTTTCATAAAAAATCATGTAAGTTTGTTTAATATTTAAAAAATTAATTATGGATAAGGAATTACTGTCAGCTGCCACAATTGCTTTAAAAGATTGCATGGGCTTACAAAAAGATGAAGCGCTTTTAATTATATCCGATGAGGTTAAAAGGGAAATAGGTTTTGCTTTGCATGAGGCGGGAAAAGAGCTTTGCAGAGAATCGCTTATAATAGAAATGAAATCAAGAGAGATTAACGGTCAGGAACCGCCAAAGCAAATTGCAGATTTAATGAAAATGTTCGATGTTGTTGTATGCCCCACTGCTAAATCGCTCACACACACCGATGCAAAGAGGGAAGCAGCAAAATCAGGTGTTCGAGTTGGCACAATGCCAGGAATCACAAATGATATAATGATAAGATGCCTGAATGCGGATTATAATAAAATAATTGCTTTAACTGAACATGTTGCCGGAATGCTTAAAAACATCAGCGTTATCAGAATTACCAGCGAAGCAGGAACAGACGTAATAATGCCTGTAGAAGGCAGAACAATAATTCAAAGCAAAGGTGTGATGCGGAATAAAGGTGAAAGCGGCAATTTACCGTCAGGCGAAGTTTTTCTTGCCCCCTGGGAAAATAAAACCAATGGCAAAGTAGTTGTTGACGGTTCAATGGCAAGCATTGGGATTATAAAAACACCCATAACTATTGATATTATTAATGGCTTTGCCGAAAAAATTACCGGTGGTGAAGAAGCTGAAAAATTAATTTCATTATTTGAAAAATCAGGAAGAGATTCGCGTGCTGTTGCTGAGTTTGGAATAGGTACAAATTACAAAGCTATACTTTCAGGACAGTTACTCGAAGACGAAAAAGTGCTTGGCACCATTCATATTGCTTTTGGCAACAACATCTCAATGGGAGGAAATATTTCCGTAAACAGCCATCTGGACGGACTTGTAAAAGATCCCGATGTTTATTTTGATGATAAGCTTGTTATGAAAAAAGGTAAATTGCTTGGCTTTGAAATATGAAAATTCGTGTACGGTTCTCCCGGATCAAATTTGTGACAGGCCTGCCTGTAGGCAGACAGGCTCTCTAACCATTAACTAACAAAACAATTTACACTACTGAAATATACACTCATGTAAGCACAAAAAATATTCAAAATATAAAGTCGCCATTTGATGATTTGAATTTATAAAATAGAAGTATTTTTGTAAATTAAAAAGGGTAAAACCCTGAGCTATACACCCAATTTTGGAATACATAGTAAGGTTTTACCTGAGCTATAAATAAGTTAGCAACAACCATAAAAAACAACACAACACGACCAACTTGACATAGATGACAGACAATTAAATTTAAACTTTAAAAACAAAACGACAATGAAAAAATTAATAGTGACAACTTTATTGCTTGCGTGCTTCGCTTTGACAAGTTACTCGCAAGACACAACCAAAACAAAACAAGACAAACAAAAACCAAAAGCAACTTACCAAGTCGGGTCAGCAAAGGTGACAGTTTGGGAAAACAAAGGTAAACACGGGACTTGGAAAAATTTTGAAGTGGAAAAAATTTATAAGAAAGGTGACAAGTGGGAGACAACAAACAGTTTTGACGAAAAAGAATTGCTGGAATTGAGAGCAGCGATTGACAAAGCAATTGCAGAAGAAAATGTAAAAGTAAAAAAGACAGAAGAAAAAAAGTAGAGTGACAAATTTGTGTGGACAGATACGTCATTACAACGGATAGACAAAATGGTATGTTGCTAACAGGCGTTTGCTTTCAGTGGCGGGACAGTGGCTCGTAGGACAGGAAAGTAATAATTTTAACGGCAGTGCTTCGTGGAAACGGCAGTTGGTAAACACCGCCACCGAAAAGCAAGCGCCGGATCGTTTTATATGCAACCAAACGAAATAAAAATATTAACTTTAACAAAAATTATAAATTAAAAAGTGCGGAGTCAGCACGATAAACACTGACACAAATCAAATGAAAAAACTTTTACTAATCGTGCTATCAATTTGTGCAATAGAAATATCTTTCGCGCAAACGGCATCAGATTATTACATGCCATTGTGCGTGAGTAATCAAACAGTATTATACACCGTTGAGAATTTAGCTTGGGCTGGAAGAACAACAACTTATACATTCATTAAAACGGATTCAATTGGTGGTGAATTATATTTTGTTGAAGA
>JBBAAT010000197.1:0-5496 GCA_041658145.1 Bacteroidales bacterium
CCACATTTAATGCATGGAGCTTTGATCTCACAGACAGGATGAAAGAAGTGTTTACGATAACAGGAAATGAAATACCTGAAAATTCACTTGAAATTACATTGCCCAAGTTGATTCTTTCTGCCGGGCATAAACTCAAAATATCTGAAAGTTTTTCTGCATTAGCCGATATTGATGCCGACATAACATTCGACAGAATGAGAAACGTGCTGATCAAGAGTGATCCCATAAGCATCGACCCGCATTTAGGCGTGGAGCTTTCTTACAAGAATTTTCTTTTCTTCAGATGTGGTGTCGGAAACATACAAAACGAAACCGACATGAGTGGTAAAAAGGTCAAGACATTTCAACCAAACATGGGGGTAGGCATCAAAATAAAAGATACGGTGTCGATTGATTATGCTCTTACAGATATCGGGGATAATTCAATTGCATTATATTCCAATATATTTTCTCTCAAATTTAATATCAACAAAAAGGAAAAAATGTAAACTATACTAAAAACGGGATAAATTTGTACATTTTATGAATACAAAAAAAGGTATAAGGGTATATGGATATAAGGTATATTGCGTGTGGAACTTAGCGAAGCGATCTCACGAACACCTTTAAAAATCAATTAATATTGTGAGTAATTTCCCTATTTCATTATACCTTATTTCCCTTATACTCATTTGTACTAATTTATCCCTTTCAAAGTATAACTTGAAATAATAAGTATCGTTTATGAAAAATTTTTTACACACCCTATTCCTGTTTATTGTTTGTTCCCAGGCTTTCCCGCAACAATACGGGAATGAATGGCTATATGGCAAATACGACCAACAATATTTCCGCATATTTATTTACGGAGACAGTATTTACCGGATAGATTCCGCAACGCTTGCCGCCGCACTTGTGCCTGCCGGAATAAATATGACAACCTTGGATCCGAGGAATATTCAGATATTCGGAAGGGGACAGGAACAATACATTTATATAAAAGGAGAAAGCGACAGCCATTTTAATTCAGGCGACTATGTTGAATTTTACGGTTTACACAATGACGGGTGGTACGATAATGAACTTTATAGCAACCCTGCAGACCAGCCAAACCCAAACTACAGCATGTTCAATGATACTGCAATCTATTACCTGACGATTAATAATTCGGTTAGTAACAGGCGTATGACACTTGAAAGCGCTATCAACTTTTCTGCTTATACCGTCGCTTCTTATTTCTACAAGGTTTTACGAAACGATTTTACCGGCAGTTATTTTTATGGTGAAAAAGACTACAATGGTTTAACTGACCCGAGTTATATCAGTACCGAAGGTTGGTTTGATTCCGGATTTTCATTGGGCGGTTCTATAATTAAAAATATTCCGACATCAAATGCATATTCTCCGGGAAATGCTTTAATTGATTTTCTGCTGATCGGTGAATCAAATTATACAGGCATAACAGGTCCAAACCACCATGTCCAGATCAATTTTGCCGGAGTTACGATAGACACTACTTTTACCGGATATTATGTAAAACATTACTATACGACAGTACCAACTTCTTCGCTTAGCTCGTCTACCACATCTTTCTCCTTTGCATCTGTCCCTGACCTTGGCAGCGGCGCCGATCGTAACACCATTGCCTATATTGATATCAAATACCCCCATACACTGAATCTCGGGAATAATAGCAACGACATCCTTTACGTTCCAGACGCCACAGGACAGACAAAGACATACCTTAACCTAAGTAATTTTGCAGCAACAACAGGTGATTCTGTGAGGTTCTACGACTTAACTAATCATAAAAGGATCAGGGTGGCAAAGAATGGAAGCAACTACCAGGTATTGGTTCCCAATGGCAGCGGAGAAAAAATGTGTTATATCACATCCGAAGGGCAGATTCACAATGTTTTATCTGTCATTCCTGTTTCTTACGATGTGGCAAATTATGCGAAATTCACGGATTACACATCGCCTTCGGTCCTTAACTCCGATTATCTTATTGTCACTCATATAAGCCTCTGGAGTGAAGCCGAATCATACAAAAATTACAGGAACTCATTTGCAGGTGGAGGTTATCATACCTTGCTTGCTGATGTTAACGAATTGTATGACCAGTTTTCGTATGGTATCCGTAAAAATCCTATGGCTATCAAAAATTTTGCACGATTTGCTTATGATAATTTTACGGATCCACCAAAATATCTTTTCCTGATAGGCAAAGGATACAGAGCCGGCGAAATTGGGAACATTAATAAATCTTACAGAAAATATCCGTATTATTATTCACAGACACTCATTCCCGGTTTTGGAGCGCCACCTGTGGATAATCTTTTTACAACCTTTAATAATGCCTCTTATAAACCTTTTATTCCTACCGGCAGGCTTGCCGCACGAAACCCTGCTCAGGTGGATCTGTACCTTAATAAAGTGATGGATTATGAAGCCGCACAGGCAGCCGCACAAGCAGGCATAGTAACAAGTTCACCTTTAGAATGGGAATGGATGAAGAACGTACTTCATTTCGGAGGAGGCAGCAATATTACACAACAAAATACTTTAGCCGCTTATTTAAATGGCTACAAAAATACAATTGAAGGACCATTTTTCGGCGGCTTTGTCAGAACATTCCTTAAAAGCTCTACCGCTCCCATTCAGCAAAATCTTTCGGATTCCCTGAAAATTCTGATCAATAACGGCGTTTCCCTTATGACGTTTTTCGGACATGCCGCAGGTATAGGTTTTGACATGAGTACGGATTACCCTTCAGCTTATGATAACTTCAAAAAGTACCCTTTTCTTTTAGCAAACTCATGCTTTGCAGGCGACTTGTTTAATGCAGTTCCCACATCAAGCGAAGAATTTGTTTTAATAGAGGATAAAGGCGTGATTGGTTATCTGGCTTCTATTACAAAAGGATCGACGGGACCCCTTGACCGGTATTCTTCATTTTTTTATAAAAATATTGGGATTATTAATTACGGACAGTCTGTTGGTAAATGCATACAAAACACCATTGACACGCTTCAGAAAATATATCAGAATGATTTTTATATAAAATCCACTTGTCTGGAAATGACTCTGCATGGAGATCCTGCAATAAAAATAAACAGCTTCGCCAAACCTGATTATGTAGCTACTCAACCCGGTGTGTATTTTACACCTGCAAATGTTACAACGCTGGATTCTTTATTTACCATAAATATTATTTCAACCAATATAGGTAAAGCATTGGATACATCGTTTATTGTGAATGTCCACAGAAGATTCCCTGATGGAAGTGAAGTTGATTCATTCAGGATGGTGAATGCTACCTTATACAAAGACACCATTAGCTTTAATTTACCGGTTGATTTTGTGAGAGGTGTCGGATTAAATATATTTACTGTAAGCCTTGATTATTATCCCAGCCATATTGATGAAATTTCCGAGAATAATAATACTGTTACTGTTAACTTATATATCAAATCTAACGATATTACTCCTGTTTATCCTTACCAATACGCTATTGTGCCATCGCTAAACCTTACATTGAAAGCATCTACAGGCGATCCATTCGCACCTGCCAGAAATTATGTTTTTCAGGTTGATACTACTGATGCATTTACCAATCCTTTGATCTCGCAGGTAGTGAACCATTCCGGCGGTGTCGTAACATTCACCCCGACACTTCCAATTATTACCGACAGCATTGTATATTTCTGGCGTGTCAGCGTTGACTCTACGATAAACAATGGATATAATTGGCGTGAAAGTTCATTTCAATATATTAATGGTAAAAGAGGTTGGGGGCAAGCTCATTTTTTCCAGTTTAAAAAGGACACATACCAATATGTTCATTACAACAAACCTGCAAGGAAATTTGAATTTTATAATGATATAAAATCTCTTCAGGCACAAACCGGATATTATACGAATGACTATCATTATAACTGGATAGAAGAATGGTACAAAATAAACGGTTCTGTAATGTCGGCCTGGACTTGCTGTTACTTATCCGATGGGTTAAAATTTGCCGTTTTTGATTCTATATCAGGCGAGCCGTGGATGAGCCCTCCTACTGGTGTTCCGCATTATGGGTCTTATGGAGAATGGCATTGTCAGGAAGCTTCTTCTACTTCGGCTTTTGATTTCTTTATTACTTCAAACAATGACAGTAATATGACGAAAATTGTCAACTTTATCAATTCCATTCCGCCAAATGATTACGTTCTTATGATGTCGCACAAGAACCACCATTGCCAGCAATGGAGCAATGCGCTGGTTACGGCATTCCGTTCCATTGGCAGCACTGTGGATACTGCTGCCGGCACACGAATTACCAATGGTTGGCCATATATCCTCTTCGGACGCAAAGGCTTAGCGCCGGGATTCGCAAATTACTCAATCGGTGATGCAAGCGGGAATCTAATACTATTATCTGATGTTATCAATACAAAGTGGGAAGAAGGTTATGTGAAATCTGAAACCATTGGACCGGCTGCTCAATGGCATTCATTGCACTGGCGGGTAAAGTCGGTTGATCCATTTGTTACCGATCAGGTTAAGCTGAATGTGTTGGGGATAAAAATCAACGGATCCATTGACACACTTATTAAAAACATTCCTTATATACAAGACTCAATTGATTTCAATCTTGATACCATAAATAGCAGCTTGTATCCTTATCTAAAGCTTGTAGCCGTTATGAAGGACGATACATTTAATACTCCGTCCCAGATGGTAAGATGGCAGGTGTTGTATGACGGAATTCCGGAAACGGCTTTAGATCCTTCGATAAATTACAGCTTTTATAAGGACACGCTGATGGAAGGCGACAGCATACGCTTTTCTACGGCTATCCACAATATCAGCGAATACGATATGGACAGTTTGCTTGTCCATTACTGGATTATTGATGCAAACCGCTTGGTTCATCCCGTGTATTATCACCGGTATCGTCCTCATCCGGCAAATGACACTATCATAGGCGCAGTCTCTTTCAGTACTACCGGATTACCAGGGCTTAACAGCCTTTGGATCGAAGCCAATCCGAATAACGATCAGTTAGAGCAGTATCATTTTAATAATATTGGTGAAGTGTATTTTTATGTAGATGCAGACCGCACGAATCCATTGCTGGATGTAACATTCGATGGGGTACATATTCTGGATGGCGATATTGTTTCAGCTAAACCACAGATAGAGATCCGGCTTAAGGACGAAAACAAGTTTCTGCTCATGAAAGATGACTCAGACACTTCCTTATTCAAAATTTTTATTCAAAAACCCGGAGCAACAAGCGCCGACAGGATATTTTTCGAATCAGGAGGTCAGGAAATCATGAAATTTTTTCCTACTACATCAACTAACGACAACAAATGCAGAATAGAGTATGATGCGGATTTTCCTGTTGACGGCACATACAAACTGATAGTACAGGCAAAGGATATCTCTAAAAACAATTCAGGGGATTTTGATTACGAAATTGATTTTGAAGTTATCAATAAATCGACCATCACCGAAGTAATG
>JBBAAT010000198.1:0-5491 GCA_041658145.1 Bacteroidales bacterium
CTTTGCCTGCTTTCTTTATATCCGGTGTATGGGATCCGTTCTTTACCCCCGGACATTACATAACATCTACCATAATCCTGATCAGTGGTGGTGTGCTGGGTATCATGTTTGTGGCATTGCTTCGCCGTGTTATGGTTGAGGACGTTGAGCTTCCTTTCCCTGAATCATTAGCTGCTGCTGAAATTCACAAATCCGGACGCAAAAGCGGAGGCGGCTCCAAATTCCTCTTTGGCGCAATGGGTGTTGGAGCGCTGGTTCAAGCATTAGGACAAACAAATTTCTTTAAAATCAGCTATGATTACTTTATTAAACTCAAAGCACAGGTTATTCCGAGTACTGCCATCAAGGTAGAGGGTGGAGCCCTTCTGAGCGCTCCTGCAATCAGTCCCGCTTATATGGGTGTCGGTTACATCATTGGCCCTAAGTTAGGCGCTCTTAACTTCAGCGGCGGATTAATCGCATGGGGATTGTTAACTCCTGCTTTATATTATTTCATTGCCCCGTACATTAATGCAGATTTTTTAAATGAATGGGCAAATAATTTCAGAGCTATTTATACTAAATTTTCCCCTGAGCAGGCTTTGGCAAAAGTGAGTGACCCTGAATTCCAGATAGCGCAGATATGGAGGCTTATTGTAAGACCTATTGCTATTGGAGGTATGTTAATGGGAGCTTGCTATACATTGTTTAAAATGAGAAAAAGTTTATCCACTGGAATCAAACGCTCAATTGGTGATGTGAAGAAAGCTGCTACAGGTGGTATTGTTACCGAAAGAACTGAAAAAGACATAAAATTCTCATGGATCATCATAGGTATCATAGCTGTAGCAATTACTACTTTCTGTGTTACATATTTCGTTTTTGAAACGGCTTTATTACCTGCTATCGTTGCAGCAACAGTTCTTATCATACTTGCATTTTTCTTTGCTGCCATTTCCGGTTATCTTGTTGGTATCATGGGTTCCAGTAACAACCCGATAAGCGGACTTACACTTACAGCGCTTGTTATAACAGCGCTTATCCTTGTATTGTTGGGCGTAAATGCTGATACAGGAGGTGTTGCCGCAGTTCTTGGTGTTGCAGCTATTGTTTGTGTTTCTGCTGCTGTTGCAGGCGAAATGCTTCAGGACCTGAAAGCCGGACATATACTCGGTGGTACACCATGGAGAATGCAGGTAGGAAATATTATTGGTGTTGTGTTTGCTGGTGCGGTGATGTTCCTTATACTGAATTGGCTTAATCAGGCAGATATTGCTCAGGGTAATATGTCGGCTGATCAGGGTGGCGGATATATTGGCGGTTTCGGAAGTAAGAATCTTGCTGCTCCGCAAGCCGGTTTGATGGCAATGCTTTCAAAAGGTATTGTAGGCGGTCAAATGACATGGCCTCTCATTATCTTTGGTATGCTCATGGGAATGGCTTTTATATTGATGCAGGTTAAAAGCCCGATGCTTATCAGCGTTGGGATGTATCTTCCTCTGGAAACTACTTTTGCAATCTTTTTAGGAGGCCTTGTAAAAGGTATTGTTGATATTTACTGTGACCGAAGAAAATATAATGCTGCACAGAAAGCGCGCGTTGAAAATGTTGGAGTATTGATAGCCGCGGGTTTGATTGCAGGAGAAGCTTTGACGGGATTGGCATTTGCGCCATTCAAGATAGCAAATATAAATCTTACTCAACCATTTTATGATCCGCATGTGGTTATAGGATTAACGATAATTGTACTTATTTCTATCGGGCTTATAAGAATACCGCTTAGAAATGCGGGAAGTCCGGATGAACCGGCTCCTCCGAGCGCAAATTTCTAATTAAACATAAACCCTGACAGGTTTCAAAACCCTGTCAGATTTTTAAATAATAAAAATGGAAGCAAACTTTTTTGAACGCAGGAAAATATTGAAGAATACCAGCATGCTTAATCTTACTCCTTTCCGTAAGATAGAGCATAAGTTTGAAGAAAATGGTTTGGTAACATTATTATATCCGAAATTCAAAAATACAAAATTCAATAAATTCATGCTTGGCAGAAGATCGCTTTACATTAATATGAAACTTGATGAAATCGGCACTGCAAGCTGGCTTCTGATTGACGGGAAAAAAAATGTGGGACAGATAGCCGATGAATTAAATGAAAAATTAGGCGAAAAAATTCAACCAGTACATGACAGGCTCGGAAAATTCCTTTCGCTGCTTTACAATAATAAATATATATCATTTAAAGAAATTCAAAAAAAGGAGAAATAATTATGGGAACTATTTTAGGTTCGCTGCAACCTGCAGCATTATGGAATCATTTTGAGGAAATATGCAAAATTCCTCACCCTTCCAAACACGAAGAAAAATTAAGAGAATATGTTGTTGGTTGGGCAAAAAGCTTAGATATGAAACCCATTGTGGATGAAGTGGGTAATGTTATTATCCGCAAACCTGCCACTCCCGGAATGGAGAACAGGAAAGGCATTATTTTGCAGGGGCATCTTGATATGGTTCCGCAAAAAAATAGCGATATTCCGCATGATTTTGAAAAAGACCCGATCATTCCATGGATTGATGGCGAATGGGTAAAAGCTAAAGGTACTACTCTTGGAGCCGACAATGGAATAGGCCTTGCTGCTATAATGGCTGTACTTGAAGCAAAAAATCTTGTTCACGGACAAGTTGAAGCTCTTTTCACTGTTGATGAAGAAACAGGAATGACGGGCGCTTTCGGATTGAAGCCAGGTTTATTGACCGGTGATATTCTGATGAACCTCGATTCGGAAGACGAAGGCGAGCTATATGTAGGTTGTGCCGGTGGAACTAATGCAAATATGAAGTTTAAGTACGCAACAGAATCTGTTCCTGTCGGATCAGAGGCATTCAAAGTAAGTGTTACCGGCCTCAAAGGAGGACATTCAGGTGTAGATATCGCTCTTGAAAGGGGTAATTCGAATAAGATACTCAACCGCATCCTTTGGTTTGCACATAAGCATTTTGGATTAAGGCTTGTTTCCATTGAAGGTGGAACGCTTCGCAATGCTATTCCACGCGAATCTTATGCTGTCGTTACAATTCCAAAAGATAAAGTTGCTGCATTCAATAAATTTGTGGAAGAATTCCATGCAATTGTTGTCAATGAATATAAAGGCGTGGAAACTGATATAAAAATTACATTGGAAACAGTTCCTGTACCTGCTAATGTTATAGATTTGCGGACTACTTTTAATTTCCTGAATGCAATTTATGCCACTCCGAACGGAGTTATAAGGGATAGTCAGGATATGAAAGGATTGGTTGAAACATCCACAAACCTTGCAATTATCAAATCTCAGAATAATGAAATTACGGTACAATGCTTACTTCGCAGTTCTGTAGATTCTGCTAAAGATGATCTGGAAAGAATGATCGAAAGTGTTTACAATATAGCAGGAGCTGAGTCTGTATTTAATGGACAATATCCCGGATGGAAACCCAATATGGCATCTTCTATTCTTAAAGAAATGCTTGCAGCTTATGAAAAACAATTTGGCAACAAGCCAAAGATTGCAGCTATTCATGCAGGTCTTGAATGTGGCCTTCTTGGTGGGGTTTATAAGAATTTTGATATGATTTCTTTTGGGCCAACTATCCGTTTCCCACATTCTCCTGATGAAAAAGTAAATATCCCATCAGTGAAAAAATTCTGGGATTTTCTTGTTGAAACGCTTAAAAACGCTCCAAAAAAATAAATAGATATCTATTTATATGAAAAAAATAATAAAATGCACCTTCGTACTATTCACATTGGCGAGCATTTTCTTTTCATGTAATCCTGATGACACAAACGATACTCCACAACCACCCGAAGATACCCGCGATAAATTTGTGGGTTCGTGGTTATGTAATGAAAACAGTAGTCAATTTGGACAAATCAATCCTTTTTATGTTACAATTACCTTAAACCCGAGCAACAGCTCACAGATCTACCTCGCTAATTTTTATCAATTGGGTTCCAGCCAAAAAGTATATGGAGTCGTAACAAATAATTATGTTGATATTCCGGCTCAGACCGTTAGTGGTAAAAGCGTTAGAGGAAGCGGTACCATTACGAGCAACAATACCAAGATCAACTGGAATTATTATGTGAACGACGGGGCGGATATTGATACATGCACGGCGGTATTCACTAAGTAGTGTCTGTCCATAAAGTCAATACAAAACATCATTGCGAGCTTGCCTACCCTGCCTGCCGGTAGGCAGGGTAGGCAAGTTCGCAATGACGACTTTATATACAAGCACTAAGTAAAGATTTTCTATTCGTTTCTTGCCTTGCTTTGTTTCTTACTCAGATCTTCTATAACATCTGCCAAAATCAGTTCCATTTTATCTGTATCTTCTGCATAGTAAGAATAACTTTTCCGGAATTGTTCGCGGCTGATATTATGCTTCTTTAGCACGTAATTATAATAATGGTATGAGAAATACCTGACGTCTTCATGCCTCATTTCTTTCGCTCCTATTGATGCTTCAGCTAGCAGTACATCCACCAGCACACTTTTCATATCTTCAACATTTATGATGTTTGCAGGAGGCGATTCATTGCTTTTTGATTCCTTTTTTTTACCACAGGAAAAAAATGTGGTCATGACTAGGAGCAATATAAAAATGATGTTTTTCATTTAGGGCAAAGGTAATAAAAAAGGTTACTGCCTGTTAAATACAAGTCGGATGCCTTTTTTGGTTTCGTCAAATAATCCGTTGTTGTATACCATGTAACCGTTAACAAAAGTATGTGTAACGCGCGACTTGAAGGTATTTCCTTCAAATGGTGACCAACCGCATTTTGACAAGATATTCGATTTGTCGACTGTCCATGGGGAATCAAGGTCAATAAGCACAATATCTGCATAATAACCTGGGCGGATAAAACCTCTTTTTTCAACACCAAAGCACAAAGCCGGTACGTGTGCCATTTTGTGCGCAATGGCTTCAAGGGAAATTTTTCCCTGATGATAAAACTCTATCATGGCAGTCAGGGAATGCTGTATGAGTGGACCTCCGGACGGTGCATTCAAATAGGCCTTGTTTTTTTCTTCCAAAGTATGTGGCGCATGATCTGTTGCAATAACATCAATTTTCCCGTCAATCAATGCTTTCCATAAAGCATCACGATCAGAAGAAGATTTAATTGCAGGGTTCCATTTGATTAAAGTTCCTTTTTTTTGATAATCTTTATCGGTGAACCAAAGATGATGGACGCAAACTTCGGCAGTAATTTTTTTCTTTTCAGGGGAAAACGAATTATCAAGTAAGTTTATTTCATCGGCTGAAGATAAATGAAGCAAATGCAGGCGGGTATTGTGTTTTACTGCAAGTTCAACAGCAAGTGATGATGATTTAAAACACGCTTCGGAACTTCTTATTGCAGGGTGAAGAAAAACAGGAATATTTTCACCATAAATTGCTTTGTATTTTTCAATATTTTCCCGGATTATTTTTTCATTTTCGCAATGAACCGCTATCAGGCTTG
>JBBAAT010000199.1:0-5423 GCA_041658145.1 Bacteroidales bacterium
AACATACGAACATTTGAACATTTGAACATTCGAACATTTGAACATTTGAACATTCGAACATTTGAACTAATGACCAATGACAATTAATGACAGCGAAGCTAATGACCAATTTATCTCCCATAGTTCTCTTTGTTTATAACCGCCCCTGGCATACCCGCCAAACGCTGGAGGCATTGTCAAAAAATATTCTTGCTGACCAATCAAAACTTTACATTTATGCGGATGGAGCGAAAGAAAAGATAAAGATAATTTGTAAAAGTATAATTTGTGTGTTGAATAAAAAACAGTAATTTTGTTCAGTATAACTATGTGAAATGATTAAAAATATCCTATATCAACAGCAGGAAGAGCGTGACGGTTGATTCAAGTCTGTTATGATATTACAAATCCGAAAACCTTGAAACGTGAGTTATACCGACCTGCTAACAAGATACTCATTTTATTTCGCAAACTCATAAAATGAAATTGTTAGTCAGTCGGCATTAACTAAACCATGCTACCAAGCTTCATTTTCATTCTCTTGATAGCGGTTTAGTATAAGATGCTTTATCCGAAGCTTCTTCTGAATTGGCTTGCAACAATTTGCTACTCATTACCTGAGACAAAGAAAAAGTGATAGAAAGAAACGGGCGTAACATTCAGCTATTGACTGCCTGGAAGTGGCTGTGTGAATGAGCAACCGGAGAATTAAATAAAAACTAAAAGGATGTGCCAAAAGTTTGTCTTATAAGAAAAATATATTCATTTTTGCGATAAATTTTTCCTATGCAATAAATTTATGGATAAAAAGAATTGTATATATCGTAAAAGCTATTTTGAACATTAGAACATTCGAACATCAGAACATTTGATGAACATTCGAACTAATGACCAATGACAATTAATGATAGCGAACCGAATGATAATTATAGAACGGGAAGAGAATATTATGAATAAAGAATCAGTTTTTGAAAGCATTAAACTCTTCAATCAAATAGGGCAGGAATATTGGAGTGCAAGAGAATTATTTGCTGCTTTGGATTATATCAAATGGGATAAATTTCTGAATGTAATTGACAAGGCAAAAGAATCCTGCAAAAACAGCGGACAAGCAGTAGAAGACCATTTTCCCCATGTGGAGAAAATGGTCGGATTGGGTTCAGGCGCAAAAAGAGATATTGGCGATCTGCACCTCACAAGATATGCCTGTTATTTGATAGTTCAGAATGCCGACCCAAGTAAAGAAGTCGTTGCCTTAGGACAAACTTATTTCGCTGTTCAAACAAGAAAAGCAGAACTCATAGAAGAAGCATTTGAACAGTTGAATACAGAGGAAGAAAAGCGTTTGTTTCTGAGAAAGGAAATGGCTGAACACAATAAACAATTGGCTGATGCAGCAAAAGCAGCAGGCGTAATTCAACCTTGTGAATATGCAATATTTCAAAATCATGGATACAAGGGTTTGTATAATGGTTTAGGAGCAAAAGAAAAAATAAAGTATAATTTGTGTATTGAATAAAAAGCAGTAATTTTGTTCAGTATAACTATGTGAAATGATTAAAAATATCCTATATCAACAGCAGGAAGAGCGTGACGGGTTATTAAATCATGCTTATATTGAGCGAATTGATGTTTCTGTAAAAGCCGAATACTTGTCAACAAGGCTAATTAAACTAATTACAGGGCCTCGGCGGGCTGGAAAATCTGTTTTGTCGCTTCAACTGCTGAAAGATGAAAATTTTGCTTACCTCAATTTTGATGATGATTTACTGTTGAAGCACTTCGACGAAAATGCGGTGATTCAAACCTTAAATGAGGTATATCCTAATTATCGGTATCTGTTTTTAGACGAAATTCAAAACTTGCCGAATTGGGAAATGTGGGTAAATAAATTGCACCGTAGAGGCGTAAACCTTATTGTTACAGGCTCTAATGCCAAACTCCTTTCGCGTGAAATGGCTACTTCGCTTACAGGGCGATATGTACAGATAGCTGTTTTCCCTTTTAGCTTTGCTGAGGTTTTGCGTTTTCATAAGGCATTGTTGCCTGATCAATTAGCGCTAACGCCGCAAAAAACAGGGGTTATTCTGAATCATTTGAATACCTATTTACTGAATGGAGGTTTTCCTGAAATCGTATTGAATCCGTCTATTATTAAAAATTACTTATCATCTTTGTTCGATTCGGTACTGTTGAAAGATATCATGAAACGCTTTCAAATACGTCAATCTCAGCAACTTTATAATTTATCAAATTATTTGTTGGCGAACTACACCAATCCTTATTCCTACAATCAACTCAAAACCGATCTGAACTTTAGCAGCGTACCAACTGTTCAAAAATTTGTCGGCTATTTATCAGAACCTTATCTGTTTCTGAATTTAACCAGATATGCTGCAAAAATAAAGACACAACAAAAATCTCCTAAAAAATCATATGTCATTGACAATGGTTTTATTAAAGCACGTTCGTTTGAGCTTTCGCCCAATTATGGGAGATTACTCGAAAATGTTGTGTTCATCGAATTGTTGCGAAGACATTACAAACCCGAATTAGATCTTTTTTATTACAGAACCCGCAACGACCGGGAAATAGATTTTGTATGCAAAAAAGGACATACTGTGGAGCGATTGATCCAAGTCTGTTACGATATTACAAATCCGAAAACCTTGAAACGTGAGTTAGATGCTTTATTCGAAGCTTCTTTTGAATTGGCTTGCAACAATTTGCTACTTATTACTTGGGACAAGGAAGAAGTGATAAAAAGAAACGGGCGTAACATTCAACTATTGACTGCATGGAAGTGGTTGTGTGAATAAATTTTAAAGAACTCATAGAAGAGGCATTTGAACATACGAACATTTGAACATTTGAACATTCGAACATTTGAACATTTGAACATTCGAACATTTGAACTAATGACCAATGACAATTAATGACAGCGAAGCGAATGACCAATTTATCTCCCATAGTTCTCTTTGTCTATAACCGCCCCTGGCATACACGCCAAACGCTGGAGGCATTGTCAAAAAATATTCTTGCCGACCAATCCAAACTATATATTTATGCTGACGGACCGAAAGAAAATGCAACTGAAGAGCAGTTGCAAAAAATAAAAGAAGTAAGAAAATTATTAAGAGAAAAGAAATGGTGCAGAGAAGTTGAAATTATTGAGCGAGAGAAAAATATTGGATTATCTGATTCCATCATTAATGGTGTTACACAAATAGTAAATAAATACGGAAAAATTATTGTTCTGGAAGATGATCTGGTTACATCCGTTGGGTTTTTGAAATATATGAATGAAGCGTTGGATTTATATGAAAAATACGAAAAGGTAATGTATATTTCGGGATATATGTTTCCTGTAAAAGCAAAATTGCAGGAAACATTTTTTGTTATCTCGGCATGTCCATGGGGATGGGCGACATGGAAACGAGGTAGGGAGTTATTTGAAGACAATGCCAAAAAATTATTAGATGAAATTATATTTAAAAATCTTGACAACGAATTTAATTTTAACGGAAGCTATCCGTTCACAGAAATGTTAAAGGCACAAGTTGAAAACAAATTAGATTCCTGGGATATAATATGGTATGCGAGTGTGTTTTTAAAAAATAGATTATGTTTATTTCCTCGCAAGTCGCTTGTGCGCAATATCGGCCATGATGAAACAGGCGTTCATTGCAAGAAAAGCTGGTTGTCCAATATTTATAATAAACAAGAAATTGCTGACAACATAAAAGTTGAACCAATAGAAATAATTGAGAGTAAAAAGGCGAGAGAGGCGATGAGGAAATTTTATATATCATTGGGGAATCCGCCTTTGTGGGTGAGGGCAAAAGAAAAGATGAAAATCATATTAAAATAAGTTTCAAAAAAAATAATGCTAAAAGAAAAAACCCGCAATTTTATTATTCATTCCTTAAAATATATTTTAAGTAAGGAATACAGGGAACTCTCAAGAATAAGACAACTGCCAAGATATTCTTCTTTTAAAACAAAAATATTAGGCAATGAATTAATGGGTGTTGATGGAGCGTCATTTGTATTTACCTACAATGAAATATTCAAAAAATGTATTTATAATTTTCGTGCAGCAAATAATTCACCGTTGATTATTGATTGTGGTGCAAATATCGGGTTAAGTATCATTTATTTTAAAAGTTTATATCCTGATTCCAATATCATAGCTTTTGAGCCCGACCAAAATATTTTCAAAACGCTTTCGTCCAATATATCATCCTTTAATCTGAAAAATGTTACTCTTCTTAATAATGCCGTATGGATTGAAGAAACAACTCTTGATTTTTCATCTGAAGGAGCCGATGGCGGTAGAATCTCTACGCTTGCTGGCGACAAAACAAACAATAAAATAAATGCATTAAGGTTGAAAGATTTATTGAAAAATAAAAAAGTAGATTTTCTTAAAATTGATATTGAAGGCGCTGAAACAATCGTGCTTAAAGATTGCGAAGATGTATTGCATAATGTAGAACATTTGTTTGTTGAATATCATTCGTTTGAAAATAAACAGCAAACTCTTCACGAACTTTTGGCAATACTACACAATGCTAATTTCAGAATTCACGCTTTGCCTGTCAACCATTCACCTCACCCATTTATAAAAAGAAATTCATACTTAGGGATTGACCTTCAGTTCAATATTTTTGCTTTTAGAGAATAATTTAAAGTGTACAATATATGCCTGACCTGTTTGCAGATATAATAACATCTCTGTTTGTAGAAAAAAAAGTTTCAACAGCAGTAAATAGGTAACTGATTTTTTGGACACTGTAAAGCAGTAGTCGGCAGCAACGGAAATACAGATTCCTTTTCATCAATGGAAAAATATAATCTTGATGTAGTAAATGGTGAAATTCGCAAACCCAATTCTTTATTTATGGAGGCAAAAAATGAAGGTCCTGCACATAAACACTTTTTCAGAAGGCGGAGCAGCAAAAGCGTGTTTGCGTTTGCATAGCGGCTTGCTGAAAATGGGAGTTGATTCAAAAGTTTTAGTATTGTATTCTACTCCGCTTCAGGCGGATATTCCTGAAGTTTATGATTACAAAAAACTTGCGCTAAACTCTTTTTTAAAAAAACTATCTTTCAGAATAAAAGAAAGTTTCCGCTGGCGTTATTTGCAATATCTGCTGAAAGGGAAACCCAAAGAATTTGACATTTTCTCTACCCTCTGCCTTCATCATAACATCACTCACTTAAAAATTTTTAAAGAAGCTGATATTATCAATTTACATTGGGTTGCTAATTTTTTAAACTATGATGAATTATCGCTTAGTAATAAAAAAATAGTGTGGACCCTTCACGACATGAATGCATTTACAGGTGGTTGCCATTATACAAGTGGGTGTAAGCAATTTTTGAATCACTGCTATGAATGCCCCCAACTGGAGGGAACTAAACATAAACATATTGTTAAA
>JBBAAT010000200.1:0-5404 GCA_041658145.1 Bacteroidales bacterium
ACCGATCAGTGTATTTAGTTATTGTTATCAGAAAGACCTCGAAGCCGCCTATAGTAAAGAAAGCCGGATGTTTAATTTTAAGTACGGTTATGGAAAAGGCTTGAATATGCTTTTAGCACGGAAAATAATAAAATAAATCAGTGCAAAGAAAGAATTTTATTAAATTTGACCGTTGACTGATTACTAGTTAGAGTTTGTATATAAAGTCAATACAAAACGTCATTGCGAGGAGGTACGACGAAGCAATCTGACTCACAACGATTAGATTGCTTCATCCGTCAGCCGACGGATTCGCAATGACGACTTTATGGATACTAATGACCATAATAAATGCCATATAAGGAAAAAGAAATAGACAAAGTATATTACACCATTGGCGAAGTGGCAAAGATGTTTAATGTTAATACCTCGCTTATCCGTTTCTGGGAAAAGGAATTTGACATTATCAAACCGCAGAAAAATAAAAAAGGAAATCGTCTTTTTACACAGTCAGACGTTGATAATTTCCACATCATTTTCCATCTCGTTAAAGAGCGGGGATTCACACTTCAAGGGGCAAAAGAAAAGCTTAAAAAAAACAAAACCGAAACGGTCGATAGTGTAGAAATGGTTAAATCTCTCAATAAAATCAAGGATTTCCTGTTGGAGATAAAGGATGAGTTAGGTTAATAACCAACTTTCCTTCCCGCTTCAAAAGATAATTTATTTACAGCTTTTGTAAAATCGTCCGGAGAAATATCCATTAATGCGGAAAGCCATATTTCTTCAGGGATATTATTGAACGGAGTAATTGTAGATAACAATCCAAGAACAACTACATTGGCGGTTTTTCCGTTAGTATCGCCAAGATCGTGAGCTATCTTATTTGCATCAATTTTTATAATCTTAAAATCCTTCAGGGCATCATATATTTTATTCACATCCGGATAATCTTCCTTTTTAACTGCTACCGGCAATACTGTAAAGTTATTGAATATGATTGTACCGTTTGGTTTTAAAAGGTCAAGAAACCCGGGACGCAGCACTTCGCTTATTTCCATCACAATCAACACATCAACCGAAGCAGGCGCTTGTATTGGCGAATATACGGCGCCGCAACTGAAGGTAGAAATAACAGGTCCTCCCATTTGCGCCATGCCATGAGTATCGCCTTTAACAATATTCGATTCGGAGTATGGAGTTCTCAGTATAACCTCTGAAATCACTTTGCCGAAGAACAGATTTCCCTGTCCGCCTATTCCCCTGATCGCTACTCTGAGTGATTCGGGTAATTTATATTTTATCGTACCGGGGATTTTTATTTCACCGACTTTTCCTAATTCAGGCAGTGTTATTTTTTTTATTGCATTATCATCATATATGATAGCGCCAAACGGGCAACGCTGCATGCAAACAGGAGTGCCGCCCCCGCAGAAGGTGCAAAGATTTGTGAAATTTGGTTTATTGTTGGCATCAAATTCTATACCAGGGCAAATGTTACAACGCAAACATTTTTTGCAGATGTCATAATCACGGCTGATCCGGCGGACTTTCTTTTTGTTTTCAACTTCCTGAAGGCACAAGCCCTCTAAGATAATAGTAGTAAATATGCCCTTCTCCGCTTGTTCCAAAGACTCCACAAGCGCTTTTTCGATTTCTTTTAAATTATACGAGTTCACTACGACCGTTCTTCCACCTTCGGCTTCAACAGCGCGTTTCAGGCTGAACGTATTAGGAACGCCTGCAAGATTGGTTTTGCTGCTTGGAGCAGGCTGCCCTCCTGTCATAGCGGTAATAGAATTATCAAGGATTACTTTGGTGCCCGGAGTATGCCTGAAAATGGCATTTCTTGTTGCATCAAGTCCTGTATGACATTCGCAGGAATCGCCAACAATACTGATGGTTTTGGATGCATACTCAGGTCTTGATAACACAAAACCCTGCCGTGTGGTATCCGAAGCGCCCATACAGCAAACCGTATCGAGCGCATTGAGAAAACACAACAAGGAGGAACAGCCGATATCGCCAAATGCGGCGTAAATCTTTTTTTTCTTTTTCAGTTTGTCCACGCATAAAGCAAAAGCCCTGTAAGGACAGCCGGGACAAATAGAAGGAGGCCTCGCCAATGGTTTTACAGCAACTTCCTTTTTGTTTATTCTATAATCAATTTTTATATGATTTGACAATTGCTCAATTACCATTTCGGGGGTCCAGTCGGTAATGACGCTGTTCTCTTCCTTGCCAATAACAGGAATTGACAAAAGCCGGATTTGATTTTCGAGATAGCGATCTCCATCTTCAAAAACGAACAGTTTTCCTTTTATTTTTGAAGCAAATTTTTTAATTCTTTCTTTGGGCAGAGGATACGTCATTCCAAGTGAAAGGATAGAAGGCTTTTTATTAATATTTTTCAAGGCTTCCCTGACAATAATATCGCTTTCCCCGCAAAGAATAATACCCCAGTTTTCACTGCCTTTTTCTTCGGAAATCAGTTGTGAATGTTCAAGCCATTCCTGAATTTGCGGGATTCGTTCCTGTGTCGCTTTATTGTAATTCTGACGGGCCATAGCGGGCATACACATCCATGCGTGAAGGTTTTCCGGAAGTTGACGGCGGACAATAATTCTCGGTTCTTTCGTAACAACCAGGCCTTCGGAATGTGCCAGGATACCTGATGCAAGCACAATTACGGGGGTTTTGAAATTCCTGCTTATATCTGCGGCTATCCATGCAACATTATACATATCCTGATGATTTCGCGGCTCAATCACAGGCAATCGTGATGCGCTGAAAAAATACCGGGGATCAATCACGTGCTGTGTACTGGACGGGACATAGTCGGTTGCTGCGTAAATCACCAATGCGCCGGCTTCGGCAGTATAAAAAGCGGATGTGGAAATAGCGTCTCCAGCCTGAAAAACGCCCGGAATCTTCATTGTAACAACAGCATCAGAACCCGCTATTGAATGGCCGACCGCAACACCCACGGCAACGGCTTCGTTAACCGACCAGCCTACGGTAATTTTATCCTGTACATATTTTAATGATTTATCAATTACTTCGGTGCTTGGCGTACCGGGATATCCATCGGCGGCATGATATCCGGCATGTATAATACCTAATGCAAAAGATTCGTTGCCCTGTAAAATAAATTTACTTCCGGCTTTTGACTCTGTAATTTCTCTGAAACGTGCCATGTTTGTGATTATATATTGTTATACAAAGTTATACACATTCTTATAAGATTTGCAAAAAATGATCAGAATGTGTTATGTCCCTATCTCGCCGCCAGGCAGGGGCAACAACAGGTTTGAAATTTTCGAAGTTCCTTAGACTTATTATTCATGTGTTCGTGTGTGTGTAATCTACAATAGTAGAAATTTTAAAAATCGTTTAGACACGGATATTTTTATCGGGGCTATTGAAGATCTACAATAGTAGAAATTTTAAAAATCGTTTAGACCAATCTGGCATGATGCAGAGCCGTTTGAATCTACAATAGTAGAAATTTTAAAAATCGTTTAGACTATAATTCATGATGAAGGAAATATAAAATCTACAATAGTAGAAATTTTAAAAATCGTTTAGACTAGGTAAAACAATTATTAATACTGACACCATCTACAATAGTAGAAATTTTAAAAATCGTTTAGACAAGTGAAATATTTACTATATCCGTCATATCTACAATAGTAGAAATTTTAAAAATCGTTTAGACCCATATCTGTTCTAATACGAGAACTTTGATCTACAATAGTAGAAATTTTAAAAATCGTTTAGACATCAATGGTCGGTTTAATCTTTTCCCTATATCTACAATAGTAGAAATTTTAAAAATCGTTTAGACGAAACGATAGAAAAAATCAGAGAAGAAATCTACAATAGTAGAAATTTTAAAAATCGTTTAGACAATGGAAAAAGCGACCTTGCAAAAAAGAATCTACAATAGTAGAAATTTTAAAAATCGTTTAGACGAACTAACATTAGAAGATGAACTTCGGAATCTACAATAGTAGAAATTTTAAAAATCGTTTAGACACGGACAAGAAGCCAGATATATTATTTATCTACAATAGTAGAAATTTTAAAAATCGTTTAGACTGGCGTTAATAGTAGCACGATGATTGTTATCTACAATAGTAGAAATTTTAAAAATCGTTTAGACATATGGGTGGCGGTTGGATACCTGCTAACATCTACAATAGTAGAAATTTTAAAAATCGTTTAGACTCTTCGTAAGAATCAAATCCGCCTGTTATCTACAATAGTAGAAATTTTAAAAATCGTTTAGACTGTAATCTACACCATTCCGCAGCATGATAATCTACAATAGTAGAAATTTTAAAAATCGTTTAGACTATTTATAACAAATGTTTCCTGTTTGAATCTACAATAGTAGAAATTTTAAAAATCGTTTAGACTTTATTGAATGGGATAATGCTACTCATTCATCTACAATAGTAGAAATTTTAAAAATCGTTTAGACATATAACGGTTGTGCTTTCAGGGTGTCTATCTACAATAGTAGAAATTTTAAAAATCGTTTAGACTTACATCAGAACACAGGCACGGATAGCATCTACAATAGTAGAAATTTTAAAAATCGTTTAGACGACAAATTCACATAAAAAGGGAATAGGAATCTACAATAGTAGAAATTTTAAAAATCGTTTAGACGATAATTCCCTTATTATAAAGTCTTATATCTACAATAGTAGAAATTTTAAAAATCGTTTAGACTTCCATATTCCTCAAAACTTGGCATTTATCTACAATAGTAGAAATTTTAAAAATCGTTTAGACACACCATCGTCTCAATTAACATGGAAAACATCTACAATAGTAGAAATTTTAAAAATCGTTTAGACCCTTTTTCGGAATTAAGACTTTTGCCGAAATCTACAATAGTAGAAATTTTAAAAATCGTTTAGACTAAGTAAATTGATCTAATTCCGGTACAATCTACAATAGTAGAAATTTTAAAAATCGTTTAGACTTGCCTTTATATCAGAATCCATAGTTCTATCTACAATAGTAGAAATTTTAAAAATCGTTTAGACCAATTTGGGAGTCTGTTCATCACTCAGCGATCTACAATAGTAGAAATTTTAAAAATCGTTTAGACCTTCTTCCTTATGTGCAGAATGCTCTTGATCTACAATAGTAGAAATTTTAAAAATCGTTTAGACTTATAAAGTCCGGTTAAAATTGCCATAGATCTACAATAGTAGAAATTTTAAAAATCGTTTAGACAAAGACAATACCTGAAATAGAGGTATCGATCTACAATAGTAGAAATTTTAAAAATCGTTTAGACTTTGATTGGTTTTGTTTTCAGGTTCAAAATCTAGATGTAATGGACAAATAATGGTGCGTAAAAAGTGGCTCAAATATAGTTATATTGGGCATTTGAAATCATTATTTT
>JBBAAT010000201.1:0-5326 GCA_041658145.1 Bacteroidales bacterium
TTATTACATTAAAAAGTTCGATACGCAAACTTATGTTAAAAAGCACAAGGTGTCGGTTCAAATGGCTGCCCGCGAACTCCGGTATTCCTGGTTTGAAGAAATACGTATAAAAAATTCCTTTGATTATGTGGCTGTTGCACATCATCAAAATGATGAGATAGAAACATTTTTTATCAATCTTATCAGGGGAACGGGTATAGCCGGACTTCACGGAATAAAGGCAAAGACCGGAAATATTGTGCGCCCTTTGATGTTTGCAGGGAGAAAAGAGATTGAAGAATTTGCAATAAAGAACAATATTCTCTTCAGGGAAGACAGCAGTAACAGTTCGTTGAAATATTTCAGGAATAAAATCAGGCACAAGTTGATCCCGATGCTGAAAGAATTAAACCCCGACATTGAAGATGCCGTTAAATCCGGCATTCAAAGGATCAGGCAGATGGAAGGCGTCTTCCGTGAAATTGTTGAAGAAAAGAAAAAAGAGATCGTTAAGCAGGAGGGAAGCCTTGTCAAATTTAACATCAGGAAACTTCTGTCATTGCCTCGTAATGAATTATTTTTGTTTGAATTTTTGAAACCTTACGGTTTTTCAGGCGATATAATCGGGCAAATTTCGAAAAGTTTAAAAGGGATTTCCGGGAAAAAATTTTATTCGTCTTCGCACATTTTAGTAAAAGACAGAGAACATCTGATCATTTATCCAATTAGCAAAACAAGCGGATATAAGGAATTTAAAATTTGTGAAAATACAAAAGAAATAAAAGTCCCACTATACCTGAAATTAAAAAAAATGAATGCTTCAAAGGATTTCAGGCTGATCAAAGAAAGCGGGACAGCCATGCTTGATTTTGATAAATTGAGTTTTCCGCTTATGCTCAGGAAGTGGCAGAAAGGCGATTATTTTTATCCTTTCGGAATGAAGGGCAAAAAGAAACTCAGCGATTTTTTTACAGATTTAAAATTATCTTTGCCTGACAAAGAAAACACCTGGCTTTTGTGCAATGGAGATGATATTGTTTGGATTGTGGGGCACAGGATCGATAACCGTTATAGAGTTTCAGGAAAAACAAAAAAGGTTTATTCCATTATAAAATATACTCATTCTTAACAGGTTTGTGGTTCATGTTACTTCGTATTCCACTTTAGTTGGATTTTGCATTTGTTTTGAGGCATTTAATATTTCTATACCAATAACAAAACCGTTTTTGTCATAATCAATAATAACACCGGGCTTGCCTTCATCACTTTCATTCACCTGTTTGTCAGAAAAAATGATTGAAAGCACATCAACCTCTTTATCGTATTTTACCTTCATAATATTTACTGATAATGTTACAAAGATAGTCATTTTTATACATGTGAAAAAGAAACAGCTATTCTATATACATTTTTAATAATTTTGCAGGTAATGCAAACTAAAACTATTGTTATGTTAAACTTATTTCTACGCACTAAGATTGCTTCATCCTCCTTCGTCGGCTTCGCAATGACGTCATTGCGAGGAGGAACGACGAAGCAATCTATTCGACATAACACTCTTAACACAACACTATCTGCAATGAAACTAAAACAACTTCTTCTTCTTTCTTTTTTGTTTTGCGGCATTACCTCGTTTTCGCAAGTGCTCAAACCTGTGAAATGGACATTCAGCGCAAATAAAACCACCGATTCAACTGCCAACCTTTACCTGAAAGCTACCATTGATAAGGGCTGGCATGTGTATTCCCAATATATTTCGGGTGAAGGCCCTGTTCCTACAACATTCACTTTCGGGAAAAGCAAAGATTACCAGCTTGTCGGTAAAGTTTATGAACCCAAAGGAGTGGAAGAATTCGATCCCAATTTCGATATGAAAATAATCTATCATTCCGGTACTGTTTCTTTTGTTCAGAAGATCAAATTACTTTCTGATAAAAAAATCACTGTAAAAGGAAGCCTGAACTTTATGTGCTGCGACGATAAGCGATGCCTCCCACCCGAAGACATTGAGTTTTCTTTTAATCTCCAAGGATATGCAAAAGCGAAACCTGATAATAAATATGACACTGTTTCTGAAAATCTGAATAAGGATTCAATTAAAGAAACAAAAAAAGATACGGCTTCTGTAGCGCCTGCAAATAGCGATAATTCGGATATTACAGGAAAAGGTGGTTCGCTCTGGTGGATTTTTATTGCAGGTTTTTTAGCCGGATTGGCAGGCGTGATTACTCCCTGTGTTTTTCCGATGATACCTATGACTGTTTCTTTTTTCATCCGAAATACAGAAAAACGTTCAAAAGCGAAGACACAGGCAATATTTTATGGTTTATCAATTATTATAATTTATACCGGCATAGGTTTAATTATATCTGCCATACTTGGTCCAAGTTTTATAAACTGGTTAAGCACACATTGGCTGCCAAATGTTCTGTTTTTCCTGCTGTTTCTGGTTTTTGCCTTATCATTTTTCGGGCTGTTTGAAATTGTCCTGCCTTCATGGCTTGTAAATAAATCAGATAAGCAGGTAGATAAAGGCGGATATGTGGGAACTTTTTTTATGGCGTTGACTTTAGTATTGGTTTCATTCTCCTGCACCGCTCCGATTGTTGGCGCATTATTAGTTGAAGCTGCAACAGGCGAAGTTATTGAGCCGGCTATCGGAATGTTTGGATTTTCACTTGCTTTTGCCTTGCCTTTTACTTTTTTAGCCTTCTTCCCGGCATTATTAGTTAAATTACCAAAATCAGGCGGCTGGCTTAATTCGGTTAAAGTTGTTCTGGGCTTTTTCATTCTTGCTCTTGGAATGAAATTTCTTGTAATACCCGACCAGACTTATCACTGGGGTTTGATCAGCCGTGAAATTTTCTTATCATTCTGGATTGTCATATTTACATTTATGGGCTTGTATTTACTTGGGAAAATTAAATTACCGCACGATAGCGAACTGCCTCATATCAGCATTTTTCGCCTGATACTCTCTGTTTTTATTTTTGCTTTCGTTATATATTTAATGCTGGGATTATTCGGATCGCCCTTAAAAACAATTTCAGGTTTATTGCCACCCCAAACTTCTTCTGTTTTCAAAAATATTTCCGAAACTACTCCAACAAGCAGGAATAAATTTAATTTATGCGAAAAACCCAAATATGCAGATTTTTTAAATTTACCTTATGATTTACAGGGGTACTATGATTATGAGCAGGGTTTAGCCTGTGCGAAAAAATTAAATAAACCTGTTTTTCTTGATTTTAATGGACATGGTTGTGCAAAATGTAAAGAAATGGAAGCAAAGGTTTGGTCTGATGCAGAGGTTTTAAAAAAATTAAGTGAAAACTTTGTAATAATTTCACTGTATATAGACGATAAAACAACATTACCCGAATCAGAATGGGTTACCTCAACATTTGACGGAAAAGTTAAAAAAACAATTGGAACTAAAAACGCAGATTTACAAACTACACGATATAAAATAAATGCTCAGCCCTATTACGTATTACTTGATACCAAAGGCAAATTGCTCGTTCTGCCCGAAGCCTACAACCTGAATGTAGATGCTTTTGTTGAGTTTCTTGAACGCGGATTAAAGGAATTTAAGAAAAGAAGCAAGTAATCTGAAACTTTTACTAGGATTATGCCATCTTAATTTTGGTAATCGGTGAAAAAAAGTAATCGGTAATCAGTAAAAAAGCAACTGATTACCAGCTACCGATTACCTCTTTCTGAAAAATGTACAGTGGTTTCCAAATTTATATAAAGGCATCTCTAAAAACTGAAAATCAGCTTTACCCCTAACCCTAAAGGGAGGCTGATTTTCAGATGTTTCACCCTTTAGGGGCGGGGTAAAAAACATCTGAAAATTAGTTTTTAGAGGTACCCATAAGCACTTCATGCTAAAAAATTATAATTTAACAGCAATACCCAAGTTTATGTACGATATACCATAACCTAATTCAAGCATCCCCGCAAATTTTTCTAAAAAGAAATAACGCCCGCCGATATATGAAGAAAAAACAACACCGCTGGTATTTGAAGTAAAATTACCGGGTAGCGCTGTTCCATATTGTTTTGCGCTGACAATATCATACCCCAAAAAGATACCGATATAAGTATCCAGCTTATCTACAAATTCATAATGAAAAACTCCTCTGGGTCCAATAAAAATACTGCTGTAATTATAGCCATAGGTACCCATGTAGGGATAAACATATTCCCATTTGTATGCAGAGTATCCAACATAACCTCCAACGCCTAATGCCCCTTTTCCATCTATAAGCCCATCTTTAATTATTTTTTCCATCGAAACAGAAAGTGGAGGCACGATGCTGGTATATCCACCACCGGAATAATAAGTTGCCCCAAGCCCGATACCCATGTTAATAATTTTATTCCCCTTTGCCACACTCGGGGTAATATCCTGACTCGGGGTAATATCCTGGGCATTTGCCATTGCAAATCCAAAAACAAAAACAGATACAAAAAAACATTTTAATTTCATGGCTAAACAGTTTTAAAATTAATAATCAGTTTATTATTGTAAAAGTAATAATTTCTTATTTACTGACACCAAGAGAGGTAAAAAAAAATATGTACCTTTACACCTTAAATTTCTTCTGAACATGAAAAACAAAAAATGGTATGTAGTCATACCGATCATAATTGTTGTAGGTTTTCTTTTATGGTACTTCAGCGCTATTGTAACTTACATTCTGGTTGCTGCAGTGCTTTCAATAATCGGGCAACCTTTAGTAAGACTACTGAACAACATTAAAATAAGGAAGTTTGAATTCCCGCATGCGTTAAGCGCGCTTATCACCTTGATTGCCATGATGTTCATTATCTTTCTGATATTTTGGCTTATTGTTCCAATGATAGCCAAACAAGCCGAGCTGCTTTCAGGCATCAATACAGACACTTTATCCAAAAGCTTTAATGAACCTATCAAATACTTGCAAAATCTGCTTGTCCGGTATAATCTGATATCCCCGAATGAAGATATCACGAAAAATATTTCTTCGCAACTTGTTTCTGTTGTGGGCATTACGCAGTTTTCAAATTTTATTAATTCCATCATTAGCTTTACAAAAAACTTGGCTGTGGCCGTTTTTGCAATATCGTTCATTGTATTTTTCTTTTTGAAAGATGAAAAATTATTCTTCAAAATGATCATGGGTGTTACTCCTATTGAATATCAGAGTGAAGTGAAACACGTGTTAATAGAATCAAAGCACTTGCTTACCCGCTATTTTATTGGACTCTGTATTGAACTGGCGCTGGTAATAAGCCTGATCACGCTCGGCATGTGGATACTTGGATTCAAGAATGCCTTGATGATCGGTTTCTTTGCCGG
>JBBAAT010000202.1:0-5324 GCA_041658145.1 Bacteroidales bacterium
TCCGCACATCAGCGGTGTGGCGCAATCCTACAATTATTATCCGGTTTCATACATGAAGCCTGACGACGGATTTGCGATATTAGCTGTTGGACTTGGGAAATATGTGGCAGAAGGAGAAAAAACATATCGTTACTGTCCGGAATATCCGAATCTGGAAATTTATTCGGCCCCCGATATGTATAAAAATTCACAGCTCCATTTTTATGCAGTAAACATGAAGCTGAAAAATTTCAATCTTCTTGAAGGGGAAGATGCAAGCCTTGTAAAACTTGATATTGATGTGGCAGAAAAGCATGGAACATTGAAGCATTGCTGTTCAGTATATGATCTTACTGACGAAAGGATCATTCCAGGTATCACTGCTCCTGGTCCGCGCATTGTAAATTTTGCAAACATCATCAAGCATAAATATATACCTCTTTCAAAAACCATACAACTAATTTTGAATGTAATGGAAGAAGCTATGGGGGCACCTGTCGAAATTGAGTTTGCTGTTGATCTGAACAAGGATAAAAATGGGAATGCATCATTTTATCTGCTGCAGATAAAGCCTCTTATCAAGAATGTATTCGAAAATGAAATAAATATTGGTGAGATCGACTATAGCAAATTGCTTCTTTATTCTGAAATGGGAATGGGTAACGGTATTCTGGAAGAACTAAACGATGTGATTTTTGTGGATGTTAAGAAGTTTGATAAGCTCAAGACTGAAAAAATGCGCGATGAAATCGAACAACTTAACATTGAAATGATAAAATCTAAACGGAAATATATACTTATTGGGCCTGGCAGATGGGGAACCCGCGACAGGTTTATCGGAATTCCTGTAGCATGGTCGCAGATATCCAATGCCAGGATCATTGTAGAGGTCAGTATTGAAGATTTTCCGCTCAATGCTTCATTAGGATCTCACTTCTTCCATAATGTAATTTCTATGAATATAGGCTACTTCTCAGTAAAATATAACTCACTGATTGATTACATCAATTGGGATATACTGAACCAACAAGAAGTAATATCCGAAACAAAATATTTCAAGCATGTCAGATTCAAAGATCCTTTAAAGGTTATTATGGACGGTAAAAAGAGAGCTTCACTTATTTATTATAATGCAAAATGATTTTATTATAATCCTCTTTGCCATTCCTCCCGAAGTCCTGCCGTTTCAGGATTATTGATAGCATTATCAATTTGATTTATGAATTGTTGTTTGTCGCGGGATAATATGCCGCTTAAAACAAGGTAGTTTGAAGCATGATTACTTCTGAAAATTGTAGATTTTAAATCCGAATAAGAAATAAAAGTTTTCATTTCTTTCAGAAGGTCGGTGATGTTCATAGGAATGAAACTATCATTAAATTTTTTTTTAAAATGCTCTGTTCCAAATGGAAAACTTAGTACCAGAGCAGAAGCAAATTCAGGTTGAATTTTATTTAATATTTTTGCTGAATTAATAGCATGTTGATTGCTGTATTCCATTCCTCCTAATCCGTTAATAATAATTACAGAAAGTTTGATCCCTGCTTCTTTGGCTTTCAAAAGCCCGTCAACAGTCGAATTGTACGTTTCGCCTTTGTTGATCTTTAACAACAATTTATCATCGCCCGATTCAATTCCAACATATATAAGATTCAATCCTGCTTCGCGTAATGCTTTTAATTCTTCCAAAGATTTTGAAAGAACATCTCTTGGCAATGCATAAGTTGATATTCTCCTCACTTTTGGAAAAGCGGTATTGATAGCAGAAAGAATAGGAAGCATTTTTTTTGTTCCCAATATCATGGGATTTCCGTCAGCTAAAAATATTTTACGAATACCATGTAATGTTTTTACAGCAGAATGAATATCCTTAATAATTTCTTCTTCATTTCTTATTTTAAATGATTTGGAAGAGTACATTTCGCAGAAGGCGCATTTGTTCCACGAACATCCATACGTAACTTGTAATATCAATGATTCAGCTTCGCTTGGAGGGCGGAACAAGGGCTCATCGTACTTAACAGGAAAATAATTAAATAACATGTAATTGTGTAAAACCGCTCGCTACTTCGCGTAACTTACAGCTCGTGTTTCCCTGATAACGGTAATTTTGATCTGTCCAGGGTAGATCATTTCAGTTTGGATCTTCTTCGACAGATCATAAGCAAGATCGGTTGCTTCCTGATCGTTGATCTTTTCAGCGCCCACGATTACGCGTAGCTCTCGTCCTGCCTGTATGGCATAAGTTTTTACAACACCAGGGTATGAGAGTGCAAGTTGTTCGAGGTCCTGCAACCGCTTTATGTATGCTTCCACTACTTCACGGCGTGCTCCGGGGCGTGCTCCTGAAATGGCATCACATACCTGCACGATAGGCGATATCAAACTAAGCATTTCCACTTCATCGTGATGGGCGCCGATAGCATTGCATATCTCTGGGTTTTCCTTAAATTTTTCGGCCAGCTTCATACCTAATACAGCATGTGGCAGTTCAGGTTCATTGTCGGGCACTTTACCAATATCATGCAATAGCCCTGCCCGTTTGGCTATTTTGGGGTTCAATCCAAGTTCTACAGCCATTGTGGAACAAAGATTAGCCACTTCCTTGCTGTGCTGAAGTAAATTTTGTCCGTAAGATGAACGATACTTCATTTTTCCAATCAGGCGAATGAGTTCGTGGTGCATACCTTGAATACCAAGGTCGATGGTAACACGCTTGCCAAGCTCTACAATCTCCTGTTCGATTTGTTTCTTTGTTTTGGCCACTATTTCTTCAATACGTGCAGGGTGGATACGTCCGTCGGTTACTAATTTATGCAGCGACAAGCGGGCAATTTCCCTACGCAATGGGTCAAAACCAGAAAGAAGAATGGCATCAGGAGTATCATCAACAATGATTTCAATCCCGGTGGCAGCTTCAAGCGCCCTGATATTACGTCCTTCACGCCCAATAATGCGCCCTTTCATTTCGTCATTTTCAATGTTGAATACTGACACCGAATTTTCAACTGCATGTTCAGTGGCTGTGCGCTGTATGGTTTCGATAACAATCTTTTTTGCATCCCTGTTAGCCGTTATTTTGGCTTCGTCCATCGTGTCCTTAATAAATATAAGCGCTTCTGCTTTTACCTCAGTTTTGAGCGATTCTGCCAACTGTGCCTTAGCTTCGGATACTGAAAGACCGGATATCACTTCTAATTGCTCTACGTGCTGTTTATGCGCTTTTCCAAGGTCTATTTGTTTCTTATTAACCAGATCAAGCTGAATAGTAAGATTTTCCTTCAGTGTGCTTTGTTCTTTCTGCTTACGTTGAACATCTTCCATTTTTTGCATCAGGCTCGCTTCCTTTTGTTTGATCCTGTTCTCTGTTGCATTGATGGCATTGGTTTTTTCGTTAATTAGTTTTTCGTGCTCTGCTTTCAATTGCAGAAACTTTTCTTTTGCTTGCAGTATCTTGTCTCTTTTGATGACCTCTGCTTCTGCCTGAGCTTCTTTAATGATATGCTGGCTCTTTCTCTCAATGGATTTTTTTATAAGGGTGCTTGTAAAAAGAAAACCTACCAGCAAAGAAACTACTGCAGTAATGATAATTGTTAGAATGTCCATGTTCTGTCCCATTTCTCTGTTTCTTTACGTTACAATTTTTTGTTTATCGAACAACCCCTGATATGCGAGGTCATACTGTAATTTTGTCCCGAGTACTCGGGAGAATTTTATCATGGAATTTGTGTTCAACCATGACAATTTTCCTGATCATTCGAATAGAATTTAAAATAAAAAACCCGCAATAAATTCAAATTAGTTTAGTAAAAACCTCAGAAAAGACAGGTATAGAGCTGCCTGATTTTTCAAACGTCCACTGTCCGAATGATCGGAACCCCGGTTGTCCGGAGGTGAGGCCTGTTTTAGAAACCATAAACGTGGCTCTAATTAAATTAATGTTAAGTTTACAAACTTGTGTTTGAATTATTGCGGGTATGTCTTTCGACAGTATTCAAAGAACGTTCAAGCTTTATTTAAACAATCTGTCAGTAATTTGTCCGTTTCAGTCAGTTTCTCAATAATCCGATCATCATTTATCTTTGCACTATTCTCATAATTAATTGCATAAGTAGCAAACTGCATGGCTGTCATCGCCAGCAAATCTTGTTTGTCTTTATATGCATAAGTATCAGCATAAGCTTTGATCTTTTCGTTTATTGTTTTTACTGCCTTTCTAACAGTTTCTTCTTCCCCTGTTTCTATTTTTAATCTATAGGGTCTGTCTGCAATTGTAACTGTAATTGAAAGTACCGGCATCGGTTTATTTTGTTTCTACTTGTTTAAAAGAGCTATGCATTTGTCAATTTCCCGCACAAGTTCATTAATTTTTAACTTAGGCTGGTACGTATCTTTTCCGTACTCTAAAGTTTTTGTAATTTTTTGAACTTTTATCTTTTCTTCTAAATTTTTAATTATACTTTTTTGTTCTTCAATTATTTGGTGTAAACTATGAATATCTTTTTTTTGTTTTTGAGTTTCTGCAAAAGTTTCATTTTGCAAATTTACTACTTTTTTTACTTTGTATTCAAGTTCAGATACAATTATTGATACTTTATCCATAGAAAACGGAAAATTATAATCCCGATTACATACGGGACAAAGTTAATAAACATAAAGACAAATTGCAACACTTTTCAGCTTTTTTATGAAATACATATTCACACTTTTACAAAACGTGCTCAAATACAGATAGATGAAATTCAAAATAAAAAACCCTTCCGATTCCGAAAGGGTTTTTTGAATAAATAATGATTTTGATTATTCAACGATCATTTTATCAGTAACAGAATTGTTACCGGCTTTTACAGTATAAAAATAAATGCCGGAATTCAATTTACTACCATCAATGGTTAAGTTATATGAACCTGCGCTAACCACGCCTTTGTTGATTTCAGCGACTTTCTGTCCAATCAGGTTAACTACAGTCATTGAAAGTTCGGAAGTTTTGCTGAGGCTTACTACAACATTAGTCGTTCCGTTAAAAGGGTTAGGATAGTTTTGTGAAACGTATATTCCGTTATTAGGTACTTCTTCAATCCCTACGTCAGTGTTATATAGATTGCATTTCTGATCATTTATATAATTTATTTCATTCTGGATAGCTGTTTTTACGCATAGTTGATAGGACGGCATTGATGGTGGAAAATACGTTGCCGTAAAAGTATAATCAATCGAATCACCATGAGCAAGTAAGCCCGTCCATGTTTCAGTAACAGGCGCACCACCATTAACAATATAAACAACAGGTATCGAAGTCAAACTACTATCGCCAAAATTTTTAATTGTAGCACTTACCGTTTGGG
>JBBAAT010000203.1:0-5284 GCA_041658145.1 Bacteroidales bacterium
GATACTTTTTTCTTAATAAATAAAAATAAATATCTGTAAATGAAAAATATAATTACCAGTAATGCAATAAATGAAGCTATTGCCACTACAAGTTTGACTGTCTCTGTGCTAAAGTATTGGTTCATAAGTTTATCAATTTTGTAATTATTCAAAAATTATGTTTAATCATATATTTAGGTTGTCACCCATTGTTGGAAAATGAATGCCGCTAATCCTGCAAAAAAACCCAGGAGTGCAAGCCAGCTAATGTTCTTTAAATACCAAAAAAAATTAATCTTCTCGATTCCCATAACAGCCACACCCGCTGCCGAACCAATTATTATAGCACTTCCCCCTGTCCCTGCTGAAAGGGCAAGAAATTCCCAAAAAACATGGTCGGGAGGGTACATTTCCAGACTAAACATTCCCTGTGCTGCTGCAACCAGCGGAACATTATCAATTATGGCGGAAAAAAGGCCTAAAAGTGTGCCAGTGATATATTCATTCTTTATATGTTTAATGGTGAACTCCGCTAATTGTCCTAAGATACCAAAGGATTGAAGGGCGGATACAGCTAATAATATTCCAAGGAAAAAAAGAATACTTGATGTGTCTATCTTTCGTAAAGCATGGGTTACTGAAAATTTGTATCGTTCATCAGGATGCTTTTTTAAATGAATCAAACTACTCACAATCCAAATAATGCCCAATGCAAGCAACATTCCCATAAAAGGGGGCATGTGAGTAACTGTTTTAAATACCGGCACAAATATCAGCAATCCTATGCCTGTAAATAATATGATGTTACTTTCTAAGGGATGTTTACTTTTATTCTCATCAGTGTTTTCTATCTTTTGATCTTTGAACTTTAAGGTCAATATGAGTAAGGGGAGTAAAGCCACTACAATACTTGGAAATAATGTTTTAACAATAATGTTTAATGCCGTTATTTGCCCTCCAATCCAAAGCATTGTAGTAGTAACATCGCCCAATGGTGACCAAGCCCCCCCCGCATTTGCAGCTATAATAACCATAGAAACAAACCACAATCGGTCTTTCTTTTCGTGAACCAGTTTACCACATAAAGAAGTCATGACAATGGCTGTGGTCAGGTTATCCAAAATAGCTGACAGAAAGAAAGTTATAATAGCTACCAATATTAACAGTTTTGGTTTTGATTTGGTTTGTATGGCATCAGTTATTAAGTTAAATCCATGGTGCGAATCAATGACCTCCACAATTGTCATTGCACCCATGAGAAAAAACAATATTGACGCAATTTCTCCCAGATGTTTAAGTAGTTCGTGTTCAACATCTGTAATGGGTTGGCCTGCAAAAAAATAAAACAACCAGCACAGCACTCCGGTAACGAGTGCTGTTGCTGCTTTATCAATCCTTATTTTATGTTCAAAAGCTATTGCAATATAACCTACTACAAAAATTACAATTATTATTCCGCTCATCATCCGTTTTCATTTAAAAGGTTGAAAATACCAAATTTTAGGCTGTATTTGTAAAATATAGACATTACTTTTACTGTTAAGTAAATTCAATGCATAAATATTATGAAATTATGGGACTCTTTGCAGGTACACAACTGTACACCGACAGACAAAAAAGAAAATTAAAAAATTCTTCCGCTTCGCAATTTTAAGTTTTTTTTGCTACAAACATTTGGTTTCTTTACTTTTGCCCAATATTATCTTTGCAATTGGAAAAACATACGAGAGCCAAATTCCCCCAACCCACAATTTTATGGACAATATAATAAAGGCAGAACTGATAGAAAAATATAGACACGGAACTAATAAATTGATTCTGCTTGATTATGATGGAACGCTTGTTGATTACTCTCCGGTACCCAAAGAAGCAATACCATCTGATAAATTATTAAATATCTTAATAAAGTTAGTTGACAAACCACGAACAAAAGTGATTATCATCTCTGGCAGAGATCATCAGGATATAGACAAACTATTAGGTAATCTGTCTATAGATATTATTGCAGAACACGGAGCAATGTTCAAGGAAAGCGGAAAATGGAAAAAACAGATAGTTGATAACAGATTATGGAAAAATAAAGCGCTTCCAATTCTAAATCGGATTACCTTAACATGTCCAGATTCATTTACAGAGGAAAAACATTTTTCCTTATCATGGCATTACAGAAATGCTGAATCAGAAACGGGATATATCCGTTCAAGAGAGTTAATTCGATTATTAGACAATATTATTCATTCTTTCAAGTTAAAATTATTGGATGGAAACAAGGTGGTGGAAGTAATGAGTGAGGAAATTGGAAAGGGAAAAGCAGTAAAAAAGTTACTTGAACAAAACAATTATGATTTTATATTATCAATTGGAGATGATGCGACAGATGAAGAGATGTTTGAGTTTTTTTTGCATAATGCCAACGCCTTTACCATTAAAGTCGGAAACAGAGATACTTTTGCCAAATATAAACTTGCCAGCATCAACGATGTTGTATTACTCTTAAAACATTTATCCGCATGAGATTAACACTTGCATTCATACTTTCAATCATTTTTGCTGTTGGACTGGTAGCATTTGGCTTTACTTTTTACCAGAGTTCAACTGAAAGGAATAAACTAATTCGTGAACTTGAAATTCGCACTGTACAGGTTGCAGAGGAGGTACTTCAAGGCGAAACATCTTATTTCGAACAAATAAATCAGAATAATATTGAGCGGTTTGCAGACAGTATCAGCAAACGCTACAATTTGCTGGGTATTGCAATTTATTACAACAACGATAGCATAATAAGCAATAATTCTATCCGCAATTTAATTAACCATTCGGTTGACTACATTACACAATCAATAACTGCTGACACATCTCTTGGAAATTTCTTTACAATTGCCGGGGAAAGCATATATCAATATATCAAGCCGATAAATGGGGCAGATATATCCAACAATGCAGTTGTCTTTTATACTGATGCCGGATACATTGAAAAAGTCATTGGCAGTATATGGTTCCGGAATTTTATAAGATGGTTTATTCAGGCATTTTTAGTATCTCTTGTTACTTTACTTATTATTCGTTGGGGAATTTTTAGCCCCATAAATAAAATTGTAGATTGGGCAAAGGCAGTACGCACGGGAAACATAGGACAAACAAAGCCGCAGCCGCATGTAAAATTTCTTGACCCCTTGCATAAAGAGATAGAATACATTGCAAAAGCAATGCACGAAGCCAAAGCCACTGCTGAAGAAGAAGCACGGCTAAGAACAAGTGCAGAAGCCATTTGGACACCCGAACGGCTGAAAGTGGAAATGGAAAATCTTTTGCAGAAAAAGAAAATGATTGTTGTTTCCAATCGTGAGCCATACATGCACATTCATGAAGGCAAGGAAATTAAGTGCATAGTACCTGCAAGCGGAATGATTACTGCTATGGAACCTATATTGAAAGCATGCAGCGGACTATGGATCGCATCAGGAACAGGGGACGCAGATAAAGAAACCGTAAACAAAAATGATAAAGTGGAAGTTCCTCCCGAAGAACCAAAATACACTTTAAAAAGATTATGGCTTACAAAGGAAGAAGAAGACCATTTTTACTATGGCTTTTCAAATGAAGGTCTGTGGCCGCTTTGTCATATTGCACATACACGTCCGACGTTCAGAAATGATGATTGGCATTATTACAAAAAAGTGAATAAAGATTTTGCTAAAGCCGTACTGGATGAAACAAAAGATGAAGAACAACCTTTTATTTTAATTCAGGACTTTCATTTTGCACTACTGCCTGAACTGATAAAAAAAGAAAAGCCCAAAGCTAAAGTTGCCATATTCTGGCATATCCCCTGGCCAAATCCAGAATCATTTGGTATTTGTCCCTGGCAGAGAGAAATACTACAGGGTATGCTTGGTGCTGATTTAATTGGGTTTCATACACAGTATCATTGCAACCATTTTCTTGAAACGGTAAACAATGCACTTGAATCAAGAGTTTTATGGGAGAATTTTTCAGTAAAAATGGGTGGCCGAACAACTTTTATTAAACCGTTTCCCATCAGCATTGCATTCACATTAAAAGATTACAATAATAATTCACCGAAAATAAAACCATCCCACCTGTTAAATGGACATGGTATCACTTCACAATTCATGGGCATAGGTGTAGACAGGATTGATTATACAAAAGGCATAATAGAAAAATTTCTTGCTATTGAACGATTTTTGGAAAAGAATCCATCTTATATGGGGAAATTTACTTTTGTTCAAATAGGCGCACCAAGCCGAACTCTGCTGAAAAGTTATTCGGACATGGTAAGTGCCGTTGAAAACGAAGCTAACAGAATAAACTGGCGTTTCAAATCAAAAAACTGGAAGGCAATACTCCTGTTAAAACGGCATCATAGTCACGAAGAAATAACTCCCTTTTATTCTTCAGCAGATTTTTGCATGGTAACATCGCTTCATGATGGGATGAACCTTGTTGCAAAAGAATTTATTGCTTCACGAAATCAAAATGACGGGACTCTTATCTTAAGTCGTTTTGCAGGAGCATCGCAGGAACTTCAAGGTGCAATCATTGTTAATCCTTATGACATAGAAAAATCGGCAGATGCAATAAAATTAGCATTGGAAATGACTGCAGAAGAACAAAATCAGCGAATGAAACAAATGCGATTAATAATTGTCAGACATAATGTTTATTCATGGGCGGCAGCCTTATTAAGAACAATGGCAAATATTCATAATTGACCCCGTCCCTTTGCTGTCAGGCATATTTGCAGCTCGCTCAATTCCAACCTTTTACCTAAAGCTGCAAAAGCCTTCCAGCCCATCCCGCCCCAATGCACCCTTGCAAGCATTTATACATTTAACCACCATTGCTTACATTTGATAAACAATAGAATAAAGGGCTGCACCTTAAAACGGGTTAGCAGTAATTAATAAAACTTGTTGAAGTATATCAGGTAAAAACCAATCGGATTATTTGATTATCAAATGAAAAGCAGTTGTTTAATGATTTTCTAAAGACAACTGCCATCCGGAACAAAGTATTAAGTAATCAAGGTTTTACATAATGCTCCAAAACAAATTTATTTACACAATCGTTTCCCCACCCATTTTTTTCACTACTTTACAATGAATATCTTTGTAACAATCATTAATGCAATTACAGCTACCCAAATCAGAAAAACAATAAATCCATTTGATAATTTTGGTATTTTCATAATTTAATTGAATTTGTTTTTTATTTTTTATTTACAAATCTAAGTATGAATCACTCCGTTATTGATTAGAAATTGATTAGAAAATTATTAGAAACT
>JBBAAT010000204.1:0-5274 GCA_041658145.1 Bacteroidales bacterium
TGCGCTGTAATGACCTCTGCCGAAAAATGTTCGGGATGCCGCTTTATCACCTCCAGCGCTTGTGTGCCGATAGAACCTGTTGAACCTAATATTGCGATGCGTTTTTTTAATACAACATCGGGCTGCAAATAGTTATCAGTATTGTTGTTTTTGTTTGTATTTTTATTCATTCTTTCTTACGAAAATTTCTGTTATCAACAAATCTGCCTGTGTGAGTATACCGAAATTATGTGTAGTGCTATTTAAGTACAAATATTGCTTTGTCAATGATGATAGTATCATTACAATTAAAATCATATTTAAGTTTAAGTTTACCATAATCTGTTAATGATTTTATAACACTATCACTAAAACTTTTATCTGAACTCGAAATAACTTTTATGTCTGAAATTGAACAATCACTATTTATTTTATAACTATAAGAAGCCTCTCCTTCCAAATTATTTTCTGAAGCAATTTCGGGATACCTAAACCATAAATTAATAATTGGTTTTAATTTTATATTATTATCATAATCAAATTGTATAATAACACGATCTTTTTCTGTATAAGTTTTCCAAATACCAATTTTTTTGTCGTCTTTATATCTGCCAATAGTCTGTATTTTATTGGGACTATAATATTCAATCCATTCACCAGATTTTTTACCCATATCGTAGTAACCTTTTATTTTAATATACTCATCGATTTTAAAAAACTTATGTTTCACTATTTTATCATAGTCTTTTATTGGGAAATAACAAATGTATTCGCCATTCTTTGTTTGCTTATTTGTTTTTAATGTATAGTATTTTTCAAAAGTCTGCTTTGAATCCGTAAATTTTTTCAAAACAAGAACAGTGTCCTGACTATATAAATATCCGAAACATAATAATAGACCAATACATATCATTGAAATATTTTTCATAGCACTACACATAACTTCTTTTCCCTTAAAATATTTATACGTAACAACCCTCTTTTTTGGGGGCTATCACAGTGTTTTTTAAATTAATTTTTCGTTCAATTTATTTACACTCCCGCAGCTGGTAGCAAGCCGAAATTGGCGGTCGTGCTTCTCTTCCGTCCAGAGTTGGTAGTCGGTTTGAGACAAAAATAAGTCGCCCGTAATGGCGTCAAGTTTATTGATTGTCGCTTTAATTGCTTCGTCTGATTGGTCAATTCCTATCCAATGTCTGCTGTTCAAATGAGCTGCTTTTAAAGTTGTTCCACTGCCACAAAAACAATCAAGCACAAAACTATTTTCATCTGAAGAAGTTTTTACAATGATGTCAAGTAAGTCGGGGTTTTTTTCTGTCGGATAAACAGGATATTGAGGGTCTTTAAATTCCCAAATGTCTTGCACACGCTTACCTTCTTGTTCATCAAAGAAAATTATCTTTCTTGGATTTCCGTTGTCGCTCCACTCAATTAATCCTTCATTGTCCAATTGTTCTAAAATTTTTACATCGCTTCTCCAGTGTCTGCCTTTGGGTGGTAAAATTCCTTTGAATGGTTTAGATGAATTTCCATTTTTTGTTTCTCCAGGCGCGTGTAGTGGAATGGTCGTGTAATGTCTGCCGTTTTTATCTTTCTTCGGAAAGAGTTTGAGTTTATCTTCTTCGGTGTATGTAATTTTCGGTTCGTGCCAAATTAAGTTATCTGATTTGGAATAAAAAAGTATCAGGTCTTTCATATTTCCGTACCCTTTGCGACTGAAATTTTTGGGATTGCATTTTATTCTTGTAATGTCGTTTCTAAAATTTTCTATTCCAAAAATTTCATCCATCATTACCTTTACATAATGTCCAATCTTGTAATCAATGTGCAAATAAATTGAACCTTGCTCCGATAAAAGCATTTTAAGCAACACCAATCTTTCTCTCAGAAATTCAATGAAATCAGCACCTTTCAAATTGTCTTTATATGCAACCGTTCCATTAGAACTATTGCTGATTGTGTTTGCTCTACCGTCTGTAATTGTAAATGTGTTATTTGTTGCAAATGGCGGGTCAATGTAAACTAAATCAACTTTTCCTTTCAGCTTGAATTTAGTGATAAGTTGTTTTAGTGCAATTAAATTATTGCAATTGACAAGTAAATTTTTACTTGATGAAGTATTTTGTTTATGCAATTCCACATCGGGAATACTGTCAAATATTTCTTGTTCTGTTCTTTTATTTTTGTAGTGGAGTTTCATCGTAATTTAGATTTGGTAAAGAAACTCACGCAGAATCAAACTGCTCATAATGTTCAAATCCTTATATTTGGTGATAACATCCTTATACATCTTGTTTTTGCCTTTGATGTATAAGACACCGTCAAGGATTGCAACTTTAATTGCTTTAACATTTTTCGCTTTTACCGTGCTGATTGCGTCATTGAATTGTGCGTTTTGATGTCCGCCAAAGTCGGTGAGAAATTTTGCTTCACCAATTACATACTTTCCGTTAAAGCGTCCGATAAAATCAAGTCCTTTGGAATGTTTGTAATTAAGTTCGTCATAGGCGAAGTCCATCAACTGTTTGTCGCTACCATTGAGGATTGCATCTTTTTTATTCTTAGTGAAGTCCTCAAGTGAAATAGGTTGAATACCCAACGATTTGTTGTTTAACCACCGTCTGAAAAATGGTCCTATTTGTCGGTTAGTTTCTTTTGGTTCACTGCAACGCTCCAATATTTTGTCCAAGCCCATTTCGTAAAGCCGTCCGCAAATACGGTTAATCGTTTTGGGATTGCGGTCAATAGAGGATTTGTCTCTTTTGAGATAAGCAATGTAACTGTCCTTGATGGGAAATAAATTAAGTTTGAGAAGTTCTTTGATTAAAGTGTCGTTGTTTTTCTTTTTAAAAGCTGCTTCAATCTCAGTCCAACTGTCTTTGTTGATGTTTCGGATACCTTCAGGAATGGTCGGATATACTTGGAACAAATCGTCCAAATAGGATTTTTGATTAGCGTATTCAATACTTAATTGTGTCCAGTAATTCATTTGTCAAAGGTAATTAAAAATGTGTCGTTTTTGTAGCCCGTTTCAAATTTGCACTATCTTTTATAACATTGCCGCCAACTTGATTTCTATCAAAATGTTTATACGTAACAACCCTCTTTTTGGGTAATGTCGCTAATTTAAGGATTTGAATATCGAATATCGATTAACCAGCCTCGCCGGCCAGGCGGGCGAATGATGATTTTAGAAGTAAAGAAAATCTGAAATCTAAAATCGTTATTCCTTGTTCTTAAATCAATTATTTCAAAAATCGCTTACTTTATGCAAGCGCTAATCAGAACGTCATATTCAGCCCTATACTCGGCATAAACGGCAACTGATCCACACGCTCATGCGTGATACGATCCTGGTAAAAAATATTCTTGCGGTTATATAAATTTGCGACACTTATTATCGCATCCATACCTGAATTCTGCCCTAATATAAAGTGTCTTTTCAGTGTAACGTCTAAACGGTGATAATAGGGCAATCTCCCTTTATTCAGGTCGGCATAGATAATGCCTAATTGTCCATTGGTGGTTGTGTAATCCGTATTGATGCCATCAGCAAAAGGAATATTTTCATAATATCCTTGTGTAAGAGTAAAAGGGAATCCGGAACCCAGGTTCCATCTAAGGTCGAAGCTCCATTCAAAATTTTTTCCGAAGGTATACGATGATACAATATTTATATTATGTCTGCGGTCGTAATGAGGAAGATAATTTACGATTCCATCGTACCTGTGAATGTAACCGAGAGAATATACACCCCATAAATAAATTTGTTTGTATTCATATTTTAAAGAAATATCAACTCCTTCAGCATCGCCTGTTTCAATGATGAAGTCTTTCTTCAGATAATCAGGTTTGCCGGCGTTATCAACATTGTCGTCAAATATCTTGTTGCGGTTGATATTTGTAAGCTGTGGAAAATATTTATAATATCCTTCTACGTTAACAGTAATATGCCGGAAAGGACCTAACTCCACCCCCAGTATCAGGTGATCCGACTGCTGTAATTTGTTCTTTAATTCTTTCCCATCGAATTCATCCTGTAAGTTTTCGGGGCCGGAAAGGAATCCATAGAAAAGATTCACCACATCCCTGTCGGAATTAGCACTTATAAAGTTTTGAGTATAAATACCACCTGCGAATTTCAAACGAACTTTATTACTCAGGTTATATTTAACAGCCAATCTTGGTTCAGGAGAAATTGTTTGAAGTGAAGCGTAATATTGTAACCGGAAACTTGGTTCGATCAGGAATTTCCCGGCGGTCCATTTGTATTTTATAAAACCTGCTATTTCCGTGGTATTATCGTTCTGTTCGATCTTGCGGTTTACAGAATTGAAGTAATTAAAGATTGTTTTAAAGCCAAGCATGTCTATTCCCCATCGCACTTCATTTTTGCCTAAGTAATAAGTAAAGTTTAATCCCATATTAAACCCGCTGACCTCGCTGGTTCGTGGATCCCTGTTAGCTTCTTTGAGCGATATTTTATATTTCGAATAAGCAAAATTACCCTGGAACAATACGGAAGAAGTTGATGGCACTAACACAAAGTTTGAACCAGCCCCGTAAGAATCCCAATTGAAATCTGAAATAGCTTTATAATTAACAACATCGTTAAAATTGAAACCATAAAAGTTGATTTTATTACCGTTAGTACCGTTCATTGAGATCTTGCCGTACAGGTCAGTATAATTGAAAGGCAAACCAACAGTATCATTGTATTTAAAATATTGCTTCAAAGACAGCCCTGGTGGAGTATCAATATATTTATAAAAAATCTTTGAACTTTGCCTGAGGTAAGAATTTTTTGCTGAAAAAATGAAAGAAGTGCTTCCTCCGTTTGTTTCAGTCTCTCTTTTCAGCGGTCCTTCAAGTAGCAATTTGGCGCCAAAAGTACTGAGTGAGGTTTTTCCCGCCATTCTTTTTTTATTGCCATCGCGTGTGGAAATGTCCATCACCGAAGATATCCTGTCGCCATACTCAGCGCCAAAACCACCTGTATAAATATCGGCATTGCGTAAAATATCGGTATCAAAAACAGAAAACAAACCTATTGAATGAAAGGGATTATAAACGATCATACCATCGAGAATTACTTTGTTCTGGATGGGCGATCCTCCGCGGATATAAAGTTGCCCTCCCTGATCGCCTGTAAAAATAACACCGGGCAATACCTGCAGGTATTGTGCAAGATCCGGCTGGCCTCCTATTGAAGGAATCTGTGATATTTGCTTAGGCGTGATTTTAATGACAGATGTTTTGGTTTCAGTTTTCAATTCTTCTTTTTCTGCTGAAATG
>JBBAAT010000205.1:0-5274 GCA_041658145.1 Bacteroidales bacterium
TTCACAATATTTTGATACATTACTTTGCAAACATTCCCGCTTATGTGGAGTAAGATTTTCTAAAATCTCATCAAGTAACTTGTCAAATTTTGGCGTTTTAGATTCCATAATTTTAATACACCTCTTTTTGATAACAAAATTCACAATAAATTATTTCAGGTCTGTTGGGAGCATAATTTGTGGTGATTTCTTTTTTACATTTGTCGCAATTTCGTTTCCAAAATTTGTATGGCCCTCGGCGATGTATGCGATCTAAAAAACGACAGTTCCAACATTTTTTAGGTATTGGAATAGTCATCTTCCTATAAAAATCCAATTCCCGTTTAATTAATCGATAATTTCTGGAACATTCAGTGCAAACTAATATTTCATTTATAAAGTCATCTGACACATTTTTTATGTGATCAGGAATTTCTTCAGATTTCATCGTTCCCTTTCCTTCTGTCTTTTGAATATCATCCTCCCAACGAAAACCTTGTGCCAGTGCTTCTTCTTTTGTTAAAGGCATATTATCTTGGGCAATTGTTTCATTGTATCCAAAAGGACACAATTCAGAGGGTAAAAAATCACCATATATATCTTTATCCTTTAGTTCTTTTACTATATGATCTTTTATCTTTTTATATTCTTCTTTGCCGTATTTTTTATTTAAAATAACAAAATTCCCATTTTTAATTGCATCAGAACCTATACAATTATTACTTGATCTAGTTGCTAAAGAATATTCTACATCTTGAGAACTATCAATCCACCAAGAACAAATTACTTTTCTGGAACCTACTCCGACAGCTACTCCATTATAAAGAAGTTCCGAAGTACGGCAGTGCCCAAGCATATCTGCACAATCTTTAGCTTTTTTTACTGAAAATGAATGTTTCATATCTTCACAAAAAGAAACTTCAAAACAGTTATAGCAATTTTTTGATTCAAAAATATAATCACCCTCACAATTAGTAACTTTTAAATTATTATTACTGCGATGTGGAAACTTAAGAGAAAATTCAGCAAATTTTTTTTTCATTTCTTCTGTTTTTATAAAACTGCCGGAAATTTCTGATACGCGTTTCAACCACTCATCTCTCTTTAACGGTTCATTAAAAAAATAATAAGACTTATGGCGTAAATTTACACAACCAAAACAATTTTGACATCCAGAGCAATTCAGAATAAAACTAGAATCTATGCAATCAGATACATTTTGTCCCCAAATTATCCCATTACTCTTATGAATACTTATACCTTCATAAGTATTTTCTATTACGTCTGCATAATAAACATCATAAACATCCCGGCTTCCAATCAAGCCTCGCGAATACGCGCAATTTTCATTATTGGGACCACTGTTGAAAATCAAATAACAATTTTTACTCCCTCCTGCAAAATTAGTATATCTACTATTTATATTAGGGCCAACAGCTGTACTAGTATAAATATCAGATTTAGGGACTTTAATAATCAATTCTTTTAACTGATCAAAAAAAGATCTACTAAAGTCATAATCCATAGCATAAGAAAAAGGATCCCATTTGTCAGAAATCCAACAATCATTACAATATACAACATAAGGAGAATTTGGATTATACATACTGATAATAGAACAGCCACATAAATCACAAGTTCTATTGTATAAAGTACGCTCGTTTCTCCATACTGCTCGCATTTTGAATCGACAATCGGGGCAAATTTTGGGAGCTGGGACATCCATCTTTTTATAAAAAGAAAAATCATCCGTTTCTAGGATAAAATCTTGTTGGCACTTTTTGCATTTTCTTGTTTCTGATTCCAAAATTAATACACTAGCCAAAGGCTAGTAAACCTCTTTATTATAACAATTTTCGCAATAAACTGTCTCCTTTCTATCCGGCGCGTAAGCGGTTTCAAATTCATTCTGGCAATTGCCATTATGCTCATGATTTAATTTATCACACATGCAAGTTCGATGCCATAATTTCATTGGATTTCTTTTCCTCAATCGGGCTTCGTGACGACAAATAAAACAGAGACGTGGTAAAGGAATTCCGATTTGTCTATATAAATTAAGTTCATTTTGGGTTATTTTATAAGCTCCTAAACAACGATCTTTACATTTTCCTTTATGTAAACACTCAATTATTTCATCAATAATAGAATCTGGAACATCTTTTAAATCATCCGGAAGATTTTCAGCAGTCGTACTTATTTTATGTTCAGTTATTTTTCTATCTCGCCATCTGTATCCTTTGTTTATTGCTTCTTCTTTTGTTATTGGAAAATAATCTTGAGCCACTGTTTCATTATAAGTAAAAGTAGAAAGTTCGGCTGGGAAAAATTCACCATATTTATAAATAATTCCTTTTTTATCAACATAAGGCATATTATTCATATGCTCTTTTATTTTTGGAATTAATTTTTCATATTCTTCTTTTGAGTATTGTTTATTCAAAATACAATATTTTTTACTTCGTACTCCGATACATCCAAATAAATCTGAACAACCATGGCAATTAAAAGCATATTCAATATCATGGGAACTATAGACTACGCTGGTAAAAAGATTTCGAAAATTGCCTATACCAGTGTCAAACGCTTCATAAACCAGTTCAGCCTCACCTATCCCTGGACCAGAATCGTATGCATCTTTGGCCAAATGTGCCACCCAATGTATATATTTTGAATCTTCAATCCGAGTGCCAGTAGCATCAAAACAGAATTTGCAATTTTTTACTCCATCTAAATTATCACCGGTAGAATTCACTATCTTGGAATGATTTATAAAACGGTGTATTGATTTTAAATAAAGTTTGTTAAACTTTTCTTTTAATTCTAAAATTGTTTTATAACTTTTTAAATTTATTTCTGCTAAACGCTTATCATATTCTTCTTTAGAAAGCTGCTGATTCCACATGCAATAAGATTTGTTGCGAAGATTGGTGCAACCAAAACAATCGATACAACCGTGACAATCATACAAGAAAAAAGAATCGACACAACTTTTACAATTAACGGAATATGAAGTGTGATAACAATCTGTACAAAACAATGAATCATAACAAAGTTCGCAACGGTGAGCAACATAAAGATCAGAACAATCTTTGGTGTAAGAAATTCTATTTGAATAAAATGTGCGATCTATGCGCCAAGATCCAGAGCACAGATAACTATCTTTACTTCCTTCAGCCACATTACAATAATCACTATTTGTAGCTTTTATATTAGAAAGACATTGCAGTGGAATACTGTTTCTCAACTCTGCCCATTGCAGAAAAAAAGGTTTTGAGAAATCATATTCTTTACCATATGAAAGAGGATTCCACTCATCCCCCCACCAATATTGGGAATCACACACTACTAATTTTTCGTTTGGATGAATAAAAGAGATTAAAATTTCGTCATGGCCAGGAGCGTCACATTTTCTTTTAAAGAAAGACATTTCATTACGCCAACATAAACGTCGAACAGTCCGACATTCTGGGCAGAATGTCGGCGCAGGAACCTTTATTTTTTCATAAAAAGAAAAATCTTCAGTTTCTATGATGAAGTCTTTTTTACAATTTTGACATTGTCTGACTTCGTTTTTCATTTTTTTATTCTAAAATCTTTCTTAAAACATCTTCTGGAACTTCTTTGACTTCTTCCTTAGGGGGAATAGGTATATTTGTTGTTTGAACCACCGCTTCCTGCGGGGTCCCGCCAACAGCGGTGATAAAATTCTTTAACTTATCCATCTCTTCTTTGCTGGCAGACCTATCTTTCAAAACCGTATTAGGCGTGGGTGTTGGATTTTTTAATTCACTTAAGGAAATTGCTGGTTTTACTGGTACTTCAACCTTTTTTATTTCCCCGCCTGCATCAGCTGTGCTGAAAGCATTGCGGGCAGGTGGTTCTTTTTTATTCTCGGAAAGTGTTTTATTTAGAACTTCTCTCAATGCTGTATTATCTCTTATAACTTTTTTAGGAACTTCAACTTTTGGTGGAACAGTTTTAACAGTCCCGCTATTCGCAAACGACGGGGTAAAAACTTTTTTAATGGTCGAAAATAGACGTGGAGGAGGTACTGCTTTCCCAGCTCTTTCCGGATACCTCTCTGCTTCTCCGTTGCCATTTCCATCTTTTGATTTGAATTCTATACCTAGATCCGCTAAGGGTTTATAAAATAAAGTTTCATCTTGTTTGATTTGTTTTATTGAACCGGCAATAGGTTTTATTTCTCCAGATTTTATTTTAGCTATACAATCTTTGCAATAAACTGCTCTGCCCGCATCTGGCTTAAACGGTACCATCGTTTCCTTTTTGCAAACAGAACAAGTAGCTGGAAATTTTTCTATGCCACTGGTATCTGTGTCTCCAATTGACATTCCGCTCCAATCATTAATTTCTCTTTCTACTACTTCTCTTGGTCTGCAATACAGAGCGCGAGAAGACATAATCACTTCCTCCTCAACTTTTTTATTGCCGGATTTAACCATAGGCGGAAGAGTTTTAGCGGAAAATGGACGAGAAGTTATTCCATCTATCATTAATTTCAAATAAATCTTAAAATTCGGCAAGTTTACTATATCTTGAGGGATAAATTCCGGTTCAAATTCTTTTTCTAAAAACTCCGCGTCATCAGCCCCCACTCTAAAAACTATCATGGTACCTACGTTGCCGAAAACAGCGTCCCTAACGCTTGAACTTTTGTCTGAAACTAATTGAGCAGTGTATTGATGCGCCACCGTGAGATTTAATCTATATTTTCTGGCCTCAGATAAAATCCCGGCAAAAGCGTCCGTTACAAAATTTTGAAATTCATCTACATAAAGATAAAAATCTTTTCTGCTTTCTTCCGGAATACGCACTCTTTCCATAGCGGCCAATTGAATTTTGGTAATTATCATGCCTCCCAAAAGCGCAGAGTTATCTTCACCGATGCGCCCCTTAGAAACATTCACCAAAAAAATCTTGCCTTCATTCATTATGTCAAAAATATTTATAGTGCTGTTGGACTGGCCTACCACATTTCGAATGATAGAAGTAGAAAGAAATTGTCCCACTTTATTTTGAATAGGCGCGATAGCTTCATTTCTAAATTTATCTTGCCAGGCTTCATATTCATGTATCCAGAAAGCTTTAATAACGGGATCTTTTAAATTCCCGATTATTTTTTGACGATAATCTTTGTCCACCAGCATTCTGGGAATACCAAGAAGAGTTGTGCCAGGAGTGTCAAGTAAAGCTAAAATAGCATTATTTAAAATATATTCCATACGAGCGCTCCAAGCATTGGCCCAAATTTTAGTGAAAATTCCCATCAGC
>JBBAAT010000206.1:0-5222 GCA_041658145.1 Bacteroidales bacterium
TTTATAGAATTGTCTGAGAAAGAAAAAATATCATTTTCGCTATCAAGAGAATAATCAAATTCAGCGACAGGAACTTCTTTTACGATTATATTTTTAGAATAAATGATCTTTTTTGTAGCCTGTGATTTTGCAAACTTTACAATAAGTGATACTGTATATGTACCTGATTTGCTGTATATATGCGCCGGGGTCTTTTTTGCAGAGGTATTCCCATCACCAAATTCCCACAGGTACGAAATAGTATCAGAGGATATCAAAGGCTTGAACTGAACTTTTAATGGGGCACAACCTTCTATTATATCTGCATAAATAAACTCGCCGCTAAAAAAGACATTCTTCTGATTTTTATTATCAAGAGAATTTTCAGGATTTTTGTTTTGAGATGTTGAAATTTCGTCAATGGTCGGATTCGGATTTGTCTTATCCCCGTCATTATAGCTGCTTTTCTGTGAGGTATTTCCCAAATTGCCATTAGAAATAGTGGTTATAGTGCTACTATTGTTACTTTTATTATCGGTGGTGTTGATTGTACTTTCTTTAATATTATTCAGTTGAGAAACATTTTTTTCGTCGTCTTTGTTCAACTGATTTTCTTTAATATTTTTTTCAGATTTAACATTTTCCTGATTGCTGGTTTTGGTAAGGAAATAGAGAGTCGTAAGTACAGGCACTACTATAACTGCTGCAATAATTATATGTTTGAAAAGATTTTGGGGTAAGTGAAAAGATTTTGGAGACTTTGGTAACTTCTTTTCAAAGTCAAGCCAATCCTTATGCTCATAAGGAAGTTTGAAATTGCTGAACTTCTCCTGAAGCAATTTTTCGAACCCTGTATATTTATTGTTTATGTCCATTTTTGTGATCTTCAAATAATTTGATTAAATTTCTTTTTGCTTTTGCATAATTTGATTTTGATGTTCCAATAGTTATATTCAATTCTTCTGCAATTTTCTTATGTGTCATTTCTTCAAAAATGTATAAGTTTAAAACTGTTCTATACATCGGGCTTAACTTTTGAATGAGTTTTATGATTGTCTCAACTTTTAACTGATTGCATAGTTCGAATTCAACATTTTCGCTGTAATCATCAACTATTCCATCATAATTTTTGTTATCTCCCAGTTCTATAAAAAAAATTTTCTTCTTCCTGACAGCATCAATGGCTGTGTTTGTGACAATCTTTTTCATCCAACCTTCCAGTGAACCCCTATACCCGAATTCTTTCAAATTTGCAAATACCTTTATAAACCCATCATGCAGGGTATCTTTTGCTTCTTCACGGTTATCGGCATATCGCATACAAATCGACAGCAGTTTACCATAAAATAACTGATAGAACTTTTGTTGACTTTTTCTTTCTCCTTTAATGCATGCCTCAACAAGTTGCTTAACCTTTTTGATATCCGACAAATCCATCATGAGGCTTTGTAATTAAGACGTTTTATTGGTAAATAGGTTGCCTAAGGTAAAGAAAAAAATGATATAAGGTATTTTATGTTATGAAAAAATAAGAATCTATATTAAAAAACATTGCAACAATTTTTTAATTATTTGATTATGAAGTTGTTTTTGCAATTCCCCCTTTTATGTTAAAAGACGAATTTTTATGGATAAAGTTGTTTTGTGATCGTTAATTGCGAAATTACCCCGAATAATTTAAGAACAGGCCTGGCGGGGACAATCCCGATAATCGAGATGCTCAGTGTGACTCGTTGATCAAACATGACAGAGTATCCACAAACATGGGAAGGTATATGGGTTTAATAAGTTGAATAAAACAGAGGTAAATGTTTATTTATTCTTCAGCTCTTCGAGTTTATTTTCAAGATACGCACCTCTCAAATCTTTAGCTATAACAATTCCGTCTTTACCAATGAGAAAGTTTGCAGGAATAGAATTTACACCATATACCACAGCAGCGGCGTTATTCCAGAATTTCAGATCGCTAACATGATAGGCCCATATTAAGTTGTCCTTTGCAATGGCATTTTTCCATGCTGTTTTGTCTTTATCGAGAGATACACTAAAAATTGCAAAACCCTTAGTTTTTATTTTTTTGAATTGTACGTCTTTATACTTTTTGTATGCAGCCACAACGGCAGGGTTTTCCTTGCGGCATGGGTAACACCATGAAGCCCAAAAATCAATAAGTACAAGCTTTCCTTTAATGGATGATAATGTAATGATCGAATCATTTTGATTTTTCATGCTTATATCAGGCGCTTTATCGCCTATATTCACTCCCTTAATATTTTTTGAGGAATAAGCCTTATCGTTGCTGAAAATATTTGTTAAAATATAGATTGCTAATGTAAAAGCAAATAATACAGGAATATATCTGATATTCTTCATGAAATTTTTTTGCAAAATTAAGAAATAATCCAGAGTTTTTCAAATCCGCTTAATCTGAGCGCCAACCTTTTGCAGGCGCAAATCAATATCCTGGTATCCACGGTCAATCTGTTCAATGTTGTGGATAACGCTTTTTCCCTGAGCTGACATTGCAGCGATGAGCAGGGATACTCCTGCACGAATATCGGGTGATACCATTTCTATGCCTCTGAGAGGAAACTTTCTGTCAAGCCCGATTACTGTTGCTCTGTGCGGATCGCAGAGGATAATTTGCGCGCCCATATCGATGAGTTTATCAACAAAAAACAAACGGCTTTCGAACATTTTCTGATGGATTAGTACGCTTCCTTTGGCCTGCGTGGCAACAACTAATATCACACTAAGCAGGTCAGGAGTGAAGCCCGGCCAAATAGCATCGGCAATAGTGAGGATAGAGCCGTCGATAAATGTTTCAATCTGGTAATGCTCCTGTCCGGAAATATAGATATCATCTTCTTTATGTTCCAGATGAATGCCAAGACGTTTGAAAACGTCAGGAATAACACCCAGTTGGTCGTAAGCCACATTTTTGATAATGATCTCCGACTGTGTCATAGCAGCAAGCCCGATAAAACTACCAATTTCAATCATGTCAGGCAAAAGGCGGTGCTTTGTGCCACCAAGGCTATCCACTCCTTCGATAGTGAGGAGGTTGGAACCTACCCCTGATATTTTTGCACCCATACTGTTGAGCATGCGGCAAAGCTGCTGTAAATATGGTTCACATGCCGCATTGTAAATAGTGGTGATTCCTTTTGCCAACACGGCTGCCATGAGGATATTGGCTGTACCTGTGATGGAAGCTTCATCGAGGTGCATGTAAGCGCCTTTCAGTTTTTTTGCACTGACTTTGTAAAAATTATCGTCAGCATTATAGCTAAAGTCGGCTCCAAGTTTTTGTAAACCTATAAAGTGTGTGTCTAGCCTGCGGCGTCCTATTTTATCCCCGCCGGGTTTGTGAATATATCCTTTACCGAAACGCGCCAGCAGCGGACCAATGATCATGATTGAACCGCGAAGACTAGTGCCTTTTTGCTTGAAATCGTCAGTATTCATAAAATCCAGGTTAATGTTATCAGCCTGGAACGAATATTCATCTTTAGCGGATTGTTCCACTTTTACACCAAGGCTATGCAAAAGCTCTATCAATTTATTTACATCCCTGATGTTTGGGATGTTGCTGATTGTTACTTTTTCAGAAGTAAGTAAAGTAGCGCATATAACCTGCAGCGCCTCGTTTTTAGCGCCTTGCGGAATCAGTTCGCCTTTTAACTTTTGACCGCCAATAATTTCAAATGAACTCATAAATTCAGATTTATTTTAAAGGTGCAAGATAAGAATAATATGGAAATTGGTTTTCAATTAAAATATCGGTTAAAAAAAATACTTTTGTAAAAAAAAGTAACTACTCAATCAGCAGCAAAAATAAAACGCCACAGATTACACAGATTAAATTATGAAAGAATTCATTTACAAAGACGAAACATATGTACTAATGGAAAACAAGTTTGCAAAAAATATATCATGGTCTATGGTATTAGCTGTTGGTTTAGCTGAATGGTTTATCCCGCAGGTGCGGGATTAACTAAAAACCAAACCAACTGCCATGACTTAAAACCTCAAACCCGATTTCTTTCAATATAAAATATAGGGGGTATGTGTGGAAGTACACAAGCAATTGGGTAAAGTTCAAAGTCGGGTTAATTGTAAATTTTGGGAAAGATTCTCTTGAATACAAAAGGATAATTTTATAATCTGTGTAATCTGTGGCTGTATTTAAGCTGCTGAGTAGTTACAAGTAAATTTAGTTCTAACTTCTAAAACATTTTTTATGAAAAAGATTGCATTAGTTTTAATTCCTGTTATTGTGCTGGTCGCAGTATCATTCAAAAACAATGATGAAAAATTACATCAGGCGGGTAGTGTTTGTGATAGTCTTAATATGTCGGCTCAGGAACATTTGGTTATGTCGGTACTTTGGTATCAGAAGTCTGCCGAAATGAAAGCCCTGTATTATCAGAGTTACAATATGGCGAAAATCGCATTGGATAATCAGTTGAAAAAATGTACGGCTATCGATAAAAAAGCCGTAATCCTTGATATAGATGAAACCGTGCTCGACAATTCTCCATACCAAGCCATGATGATAGAGAAAGGTGTTGCATATTCACCGAAGACATGGAAAGAATGGACAAAAACAGCAAATGCAAAACCAACTCCCGGAGTGATAGATTTTCTGAATTATGCAAAATCAAAAGGCGTTGAACCATTTTATGTGTCAAACCGCGATATGGATGAACGCGATGCAACTTTAAAAAACATGATAAAGGAAAATATTCCTTTCGCAGATACAACTCATATTTTATTAAGAATAAAAGGTCAAAGCGACAAAACCGACCGCTACAAAAGTATTGAAAAGAAAAATAAAATATTACTTACAATTGGCGACAACCTCCGCGATTTCAATGAAATTTTTGCGAACAGAAAAACAAATTATGGTCTGAATATGGCCGACAGCCTCAAAAATCAATTTGGCGAAAACTTTATCATACTCCCAAACTCAATGTATGGGGATTGGGAAAAAGCAATATACGGCGGGAAGTTTCCATCGGAAGTAGAAAAGAATAAAATAAGAAAAGCTGCATTGCAAGCATACTAATGATATGGCTAAATATAAAATGTCAAATTTATAGGATTAATATAGCGCCTCATTCGCCGCGGCGAAAAAGATTTTGTTATTTCATGGGTAAAGATTTTTATTTTCAAATATTTTGCATAATTTTGCACTCCCAAGACAAACTAATGTCATGTCAATCCTGATTTATCGTTTT
>JBBAAT010000207.1:0-5178 GCA_041658145.1 Bacteroidales bacterium
ATATTGTTTTTTTATCAGTCGCGCAACTTCAAGAACCCTTTTAGAATGGCCATGAGCGGTATCTACTACTATTGCGTCAACACCATAATGAATCAGCGCGTCAGCCCTTTCTATTGTATCGGATGTGATCCCGACTGCGGCAGCCACTCTCAACCGGCCTCTGCTGTCCTTACATGCATTCGGACGAGCTTTGATCTTTATTATATCTTTATATGTGATCAGCCCTATCAATTTATATTTGCTGTCAACAACCGGTAGTTTTTCTATTTTATATTTCTGCAAAATATCAGCAGCTTTTTCGAAGTCAATAAATTCGGTGGTTGTGATCAGGTGTTCCTTTGTCATTACTTCTGCAACCGGACGTTCCATATCTCTTTCAAAACGCAGATCCCTGTTTGTAACGATCCCAACCAGCACATTTTCTTTATTGACAACAGGGATGCCGCCGATTTTATTTTCGGCCATCAGGTTTAAAGCATCAATCACCAGCGAATCGGCTTGTATGGTAACTGGTTCCAGTATCATTCCGTTCTCTGCTCTTTTCACTTTTCTTACCTCATTTGCCTGATCTTCGATGCTCATGTTCTTATGAAGAACGCCGATTCCTCCCTCTTGTGCTATGGCAATAGCCATAATAGATTCGGTAACCGTATCCATAGCTGCCGAAACGATGGGAATATTCAATCCGATATTTTTTGTAAGCAGTGATGAAATATTTACTTCCCGGGGGAGAATTTCTGAATATGCCGGTATCAGTAATACATCATCATAAGTAAGACCTTCTCCTATGAATTTATCATTGCCAGGTGACATGATGCCAAATATTAAATTTTGGCAAATATAAAAAAAATATGTTGAATATTAAACGATTCTGCGATAAAAATAAGATCTTAACTTTCGCAGAATTAAAATTATTGAAAAGATTGTAAAAAAAATAAAAAAACTCGCTAAAGGAGGCTGAAATAAATGAACCATGAATAACGGCTTATGGTTTATCCATGACCTGTTATTTTTTTATAAATATTACTTTTTGTGAAAGCTACCGGTAGGTGACCGGCAGCAACAAGTTTTTTTCGCCGGGGGTCAATTGTAAGATTTAATCCTTCCAGTGTTCTTGCTCCCAGTAATTGCAAATCGCCTTCCTCAGCAAAAACAATTTCATCAATGGTGAAACATTTATCAAGCCGAATGATAGCAAAGCCTATGCTTCGTGTAACGATTTGCCCGTTCGCCATAATAAAACTCACATCTTTTTTCTCTTTATTAATACCAAGTTTTTCAAGAATCTTTTTAGAAACCCATGTATGTTCGCTTCCTGTGTCAACTAATAATTTCATAACTGTAATTCCCTTGCTTCGTTCCACAGAATTCTCAATTTTGCAATTTGTATAAAATGTTCCCATTTGTTTTTATTTTGCAAGTTCTTTAATTTGCGCGCCTCTATTGCTTTTTTCTTTCTTTCAATATGGAAGGCTTTGCTGGAAGCTGCATTCGGATTCAGTATTTTGTCGCCTGCTCCCTCCCATTTATTTTTTGCTGTTTTCTTCCAATTCCTTTATCTTCTTATCCTGCTCCTTAATCTTTTGCTTCAAGGCTTCTATCATTTGCTGTTGCTCTTTTAAGTCGGGATAGTACATTCCGACCAGCGAGAGAAAAATCCTGATCACGCTAAAATATTATCGCTTGTAAAATATTTTGTTCGCTAAAGCAATGCTTTCAGCCCACACTTTGTTATGACGAATCATCAGAACCAAACGATAATCATAATGTTCAGAAATCTTTATCCTGATTCTATAATAGGATGAATATTTTTCTAACTTTTTAAGTTCTCCGATTTGCTGTATATCCGATGCCTTCTCAATCTGTTTAAAAATGACATTCAATCTTTGTATAATATGTTTATTTGACACCTTGTCAAATTCCCTATGAAATTTTGGTCTAAAAATCAATTCCATGTCGCTTGAATATTTTAGCAATTTCTTCTCTCGGCACAGTTCCTCCCTCTGCTTCCGCTTCCTCTGCCATCAATCCCAAAATATAATCTTCCCATTCATTGTCGTTCATCATTTTTACTTTGGCATTAAATTTTTTTATAACGCGATAGATAGTATTGGCATCTGACTTGTTTTTGATATCTGCTATTATTCTGGGCATAGTTTCTTTTTTTACAAAAGTAGCAATTTTTTCACTACTATTTTCCAACTTTTTTCAGCGTAGTTGCAAGCTACGCTGAACGGGAGGCAGAAAATGTGTTTCTTCCAATTCCTTTATCTTCTTAACCTGCTTCTAATTCTTCTACCTCATTTGCCTGATCTTCGATGCTCATGTTCTGAAGAACGCCAATTCCTCCCTCTTGTGCTATGGCAATAGCCATAATAGATTCGGTAACCGTATCCATGGCAGCCGAAGCAACAGGAATGTTCAGTTTGATATTTTTTGTAAGCAGTGATGAAATATTTACTTCCCGGGGGAGAATTTCTGAATATGCCGGTATCAGTAATACATCATCATAGGTTAGACCTTCTCCTATGAATTTATCATTGCCAGGTGACATGATGCCAAATTTTAAATTTTGGCAAACCTACATGAATTTTCGAAAATATACAAATTCCTGATGAAAATTCATGTATTGCTAATCGGTATTATTTTTTTCTGTATATAAAACAATCATCTGTTCAACGAATTGAACGATGGCAGATAACCCTGTATAATTGATCTTATCGGGAGTATCGGATGGTTTGTGATAATCATCGTGAGTGCCTGTAGAGATTTGTTCGCGATTATTGCTTTTTGTCTTCTTTTGGTTTATATTTTATTTTTTGCCCTAATGAAGAAACTCCCGACTGCACTTAAATGACTACTCCTTTTTCCGAATTGATTCTTTTGTTTTACTTACAGATGCTTTTCTGTTCTTATAATTCGCATTGATTTTATTCCGGCTGGGTGTGGTTTTGATAATGTCAACATTATTTATTTCCGAAATGCTTTCTTTTTTATCAGTATTTGCAGCATCTATTGGCTCATCTTTTTGAAGGCACATTGGTATTATTTTAAAAACTTCGTTTTCAAAGATAACACCTTAGGTTTAGGTGATTGAAAATCCGGTACCTGCATTGTCTGGGAAGGCTGTAAAGTATTACCTATAGGTTTAAAGTTTATTCCTCCTCTTGGTGCAGCAGGATACCTCGCATCCTGGAAATTTGAATTCTTTTCATTAATCCTGTTTCCGTAAACTGTCCATGTAAAAGACACATTCGATGTGCCGCTATTAAGCTCAACAACTTCAAAACCATCAGCCGTTTTATTGGTTACATAAACGCCCTTACAATCGCCTTCTAACTGAATGAAAACACGCAATGAATGTTTTTCATTTACTGCAATATTCTTCGCGAAAGTCGGGTCGAGTTTTATTGTGGCCTTTCCATTAACTAATTTTCCGGTTCCCATATCCTGAAAAAGAACTTCAGGGGCTTCAGTACAAAACATTACAACCGGTTTATTATTAATGTCATCAATAATTGTAGCTGCTGTTCCTGGTCCCAAAACTTTGTAATTTGTTCCACCTGATGTAGCACCCACATAAGTAAAGGTAACATCATTTTCAAAATATCCTCCTGCCTTCATTAATGCATATAATGCACCTCCTGCAGCACCAGTAGTTGTTGTATATCCAATAATTCCAACGGTTCCAATGTTGGTTGAAGCACTTGAAGGAGCAGCGGTATTTGCACCAACTACACCAGCACCAGTACCTGTACCCGAAGAAGCTACAGTTTGTCCATAAATACCCATTGCACCGGCGGTAGTAGAATTATTTGATGCAAAAACACCCACACTACCAACTCCTGTTGTAGCGGTAACAACAGCTTCGATACCACGCGATGCAGCAGTTGCAGAAGTTGTATATGCGTACAAACCTGTTTGAATACCTGTAAACGCTCCTCCGGAACCACTAATGAGATAACTACCTGTAGCATTATTTCCGATACCAATAATACCGGTACCTGTAGCATCAGAATTTTTTCCGAAAATACCAAAGCCTGCAGGTGATGAGGCATAGCCAAACGTACCATAAGCGGAACCAGCAGTAGCTACAGAAAGGCCATAAACACCAGCAACAGCACCCGGAGCAGTCGGATTATTGTTATTATACCCGAATACACCTATACTTGTTCCGCTATTGATAGCCTGTGGTGTAGCATTATAAATATCTCCTTCTACACCAATATTTATTGCATCATTAACGCCTAATACCCCAACACCTGTAGTTGTGCTTGCCCCATAAACACCTATTCCACCTCCGACATTACCAAAAACTCCGGTTCCTGTTCCGCTGTTTTCACCATAAACTCCAGTACCTGTTCCTGAACTATAACCATTAATTGCAAAGTCGCCCAATAATGGGTTTATTGCTCCCGTGGTTCCCGATCCATAAACGGAAAACACATCTCCAGCTGCAGCCGTTGTATTGTTTCCGACAATAAGCCCAGTAGATGTTACTCTTAATCTTTCATTTGCAGCTCCGGAGCCTCCGGTCTTTATCAGCCAGTCTCTAACATCTGTGGTTCCAATAAAATTTGTACCAGCTGTGGTTCCTGTATTTCCGGTCAGTCCCCATGCATTAAGAGAACCACTTGCGCCCGTTGGGCCTATTCCTCCTGTTGCTCCTGTCACTCCGTTAGTGCCTGTTGCACCTGTTACTCCGTTAGTGCCTGTTGCACCTGTTACTCCGTTAGTGCCTGTTGCTCCTGTTACTCCTGTTGTTCCAGTTGCGCCTGTAACACCTGTACTTCCTGTGGGACCAGGAACATATGAATCAGCGCCAGATGGGCCTGCCGGACCTGCCGGACCGGGTGCGCCATTCATATTCACAGTCCAGACACAGTATGGACCGGGGCCTCCTGTAAAGCTGGTTACTGTCACACAAATCAGACCGGTACCACTATTATAAGATATAATATCAGCTATCATATAATTGGTAACATCGTAAGCAATAATAATGGTTTGTCCCGGGCTGTATGCAAGACCTGTCCCAACAGTAAAACAGGTTGGTCCACCCAATGCAATGGGAAGACAACCGGTAGAACCCGTTGCATAGCGATCGCCAGTCGGGCCTGTTGCGCCTGTCGTTCCCGCTCCAGTTGCACCTGTTACGCCGTTAGCGCCTGTTGCGCCGGT